>CAYGFJ010000180.1:0-3808 GCA_964349115.1 uncultured Francisellaceae bacterium | reverse complement strand
CTATATGTACCTTCCAGCCAACACTGCTGCTGAAAACCGTACTGAACTTACAAGCTTTGCACACAGCAACAAAATGTCCTCTCATGAAGTGTTGACTTCTCTGTCTGACTTTAGCCGTCTCACCGCAGGCGACCAGGTGATTGTATATGATGCCCTAAGCATCGCTGACAACCACACTGAAGTCATTCAATTTTTGCAAGATTGTCTCGCCAAATCCGTGCGCGCTCACTTTGCAAAATATAATTTGAGTTTCAACGCACAGGCGACCAGCAACTTAAGTGATTTGATTCAATTAAGCCGTCGGATTGAAGCAGACTATGTTTCCCGCCGCAACCAAGAAACCATGGCACGTCGTCAAGAGTTTGGCATCGTTTTGGGTCGTCCCAAAGGCCGCAAGAACAAATCCTTGAAATTGGACAAATACAAGAAAGAAATTCAACGCTACCTAGAATTGTCCATCAGCAAAGCCTCCATCGCTAAATTGGTGGATTGCCATCCCCAAACTTTGTACGATTGGATTGAGCGCAATGACATCGATGGCGGCGACACTGCCAACGACGAAGATGAAAAAGAATTTGCATAATCTGCATCTTCCTCTTAAAAAAACCCGCCTCGTTGCGGGTTTTTTTATGTCGACAAAAAATCCACAAATGCTTTCACCGAATGATGCTTTGGCAACTTCAAATGATAGACATAAATAGAATGAGGCTTGCGCGAAGATTCACCCAGATGAATGACCTGTAAAGCACCCGTTTCGAGATATTCACTCAACACCGCCTGATTCAAAATCGCATTCATAATTCCCATGCCCGCCATTGTGGCTTCAATGAGGGGATAAAAATCATCAGCCGACAGCACCGCGTTGACCCGTACTTTTTCATGTCCGAAATGCCAAATGCCATCGGGATAGGCAATACGGTTGACCAAACAAGGCAAGTGCTCAAAATCGCTGACTGATGTTGGCATCCCGACCCGCTTAATCAAGCTGGGGCTGGCCAGCAATGTACGCGTCAAATCGCCCAAATGCAGGCCCATCCAACCAGGCTCTCTGATTTTTGCGCCTGTTAAAACGAGGTCACTTTTTCCTTCTTGCAACATTCCATGCCAAAAATGATTCAAAATCTCAAAGCGAACTTTTGGATATTTTTGCTGAAATGCACTGAGCTTTGGCATTAAAAACATCTTCACCAACAGGGGCGCCGCTGCAATACGAATGAGCCCATGGGGCTCAGTTTCAACTTCTTCATGCAGATGAGCGCCCTCCCGCATCAAGTCCACAATTTTTCTCGCCTTTTCCAGATATAAAATGCCTGCTTCGGTGATGGCAATTTTTCGTGTACTTCGAAGAAAAAGTGGAATCCCTAAATGCGCCTCCAGTTTTTGGATCCCCTTACTTAAATTGGGAATCGAGATATTTCGGCGCGCCGCCGCCTTGGTAAAGCTTTTTGTATCCGCACAATCGAGAAAAACTTCGATGCTCTGCAAAAGGTCCATTGTTTCTAATTCGGAAAATGTTTATTATAATTTAGCATATTTATTCTAATATGGAAACCATAGTAAAATGAAAACAAAAAAAGCTGAGATTCCTGCCAAAACAGAGGTCTCAGCTTTATTTTTACAAACGCTCGAAAATGCCCGCTGCACCCATGCCCACACCGATGCACATTGTGACCATGCCATAATGGCCTTTTGTCCGCGCCAAGCCATGCAGCAATGTTGCTGTACGAATGGAGCCAGTCGCGCCCAGGGGATGACCCAATGCAATGGCCCCACCACAGGGATTCACTTTGGCAGGGTCCAAGTTCAATTGGCGAATGACTGCAGTGCTTTGTGCTGCAAAGGCTTCATTCAGTTCAATCCAATCGAGATCATTTTGACTGAGGCCCACTTGCTTCAAAGCCTTTGGAATGGCTGAGGCTGGACCCATACCCATTTCTTCAGGCGCAAGACCGGTCACCGCAAATCCACAAAAACGCGCCAGCGGATTTAAATTGAAAGCCTTCAAGGCTTTTTCACTGACCACCAACACCACTGCTGCCCCATCTGAAATCTGAGAACTGTTGCCGGCTGTGACTGTACCGTCTTTTGCAAACACCGCTGGCAACTTTTGCAGCGCTTCAAAACTGGTGTCCACTCGTGGCCCTTCGTCTTCTGAGGCGATGCGCTTTATATCCTGAACTGATTGTGTCGCTTCATCCACACGATGATCGACCACTTCAATGCCTAAAATCTCATTTTTAAAATAGCCACTGTTGATGGCCTGAAGCGCCCGCTCATGACTTTGCAAGGCAAAGCGATCTTGATCTTCACGACTGATCTGATACTTTTTAGCAAGCACTTCTGCAGTCAAGCCCATTCCATATGCAATCCCCAGATCCTCATTGTGCTTGCCATCAAACAAGAGCGGATTAAAAGAAAATCGATCAGGTGTAAACGGAATCATACTCATGCTCTCAACACCGCCTGCAATCACCACATCAGACAAACCCAGTTGAATGCGCTCGGCTGCATAGGCAATGCTTTGCAGACCAGAACTGCAGAGACGATTGACCGTGACGCCAGGGGTCCGAATCGGCAGCCCAGCCAACAGCGCCGCCACCCGCGCCACATTGACGCCTTGCGGACCTTCTTGCATAGCGCAGCCCACCACCACATCATCAATGTCATCCCGAATCGCAGGAAATTTTTCAACAAGATCTCGAATTAAAATCGAGAGCATTGTGTCGGGTCTCAAATTTGAAAACTGCCCCTTCCCTGCTTTGCCAATCGGTGCACGGTGGGCGGCAACAATATAAGCGTCTTTCATTCAATACTCTCCTTCGCAAAGCCCAGCAAAACAACTAGAATAGCACAATGAAAGAAATCATCTTAACTGGCATCACCCCAACGGGCATGCCTCATCTTGGAAATTACATTGGCGCCTTCAAGCCCGCATTGGCCCTTCAAAATAATCCCAATGTCGACGCTCTTTATTTTATCGCTGACGAACACTCCCTCATCAAACTATGGGATGCAAAACTTCGTGCGCAATATATTCTGGAAGTCGCCGCAACCTGGCTCGCCTTGGGCCTGGACCCCACCAAAGTCACCCTCTATCGCCAATCCCACATCCCTGAAACCTTTGAGCTCAGCTGGATTTTAAGCTGCGTCACCAGCAAAGGCCTCATGAATCGCGCCCACGCTTACAAAGATCAGGTTGCCAAAAACATCGAAGAAGGTCACAACGACTTTGACACTGGTATCACTATGGGCCTTTTCTCCTACCCCATTTTAATGGCTGCTGACATTTTGATGTTCAATGCCCACACAGTTCCCGTGGGAAAAGACCAAGCACAACACATTGAAATGGCCCGTGATATCGCCGCTCGATTCAACCATATTTACGGTGAAACCTTCACCCTACCCGAAGCATTGATCGACGATAAAACCGCTGTAATCCCTGGCTTAGACGGGCGCAAGATGAGCAAAAGCTATCACAACACCATCCCCCTCTTTGTCGATTCCAAAGAATTACGAAAATTGGTGATGAAAATCAAAACCAATTCCCTCATGCCTGGCGAGCCCAAAGATCCTGACAGCTGCACCCTCTTCTCTCTATACGCCAGTTTAGCCAGCCCAACCGAAGTCGCTGATTTCCGAAAAGCCTATCAAGCCGGCATCGCCTGGGGCGAAGCCAAACAATTCCTCTTCGAATTTCTAGATGCTCATTTAAGCCCCGCCCGTGACCGATTCAACCATTATCTCACCCACCCCGAAGAAGTGAATATGATTTTAGAAGCCGGCGCTGCCCGTGCACGCATGCGTGCCA
>CAYGFJ010000179.1:0-3833 GCA_964349115.1 uncultured Francisellaceae bacterium | reverse complement strand
CTCCAAAATATAGCGACAGTGCTAGTCAAAAAGTCATTAATCAAAAATGCATTAGGGGCTTTAAGCTTGATCTGGATTTTTCGCGTACTTTAGGCAATAAAATTGCCAAAGAGAAGCTAGTAAAATATGGGGATATTTTAATAAATTCAACAGGTGTAGGCACTTTGGGAAGGATTGCTCAGGTGTTGTTTACGCCTGTAGATATTACTGTTGACTCTCATATTACGATTGTTAGGCCAAAAGATGATGTGCCAATAGAGTTTTTTGGGCTTTGTCTGGAGAGTTTGCAGTCATATTTTGAACGATTAGGTGAGGGGGCAACAGGCCAAACAGAGCTGAAAAGAGAGCTAGTGGGGGATGCCCTTATTGTTTGGCCAGGTCAAAGTTTGGCGAGTGTTTTTGCAAATTTTGTTAAGCCAGTCAGAAAATTAATTTATGAATTGCAGATGAGAAATAAAAACTTAAAAATTCAGCGTGATTTGCTTCTGCGAAAGCTAATTTCAGGTAATTTACAAGTTTAAAGGAGGGGCGGTGGCTAATCAGGAAAGAATTATTGGGCTTGTAAAGTTTTTTTCAAACGAACAATACATGAAAGATCTTTTGGCTGGGAAATTTTTCTGCAATACTCCAGAGTATTATAGAAGAACATTTCATCCTGGTATTTCTGATCGTTATGAATCATGTAAACTTGACTTGATAAATACACTTGACCCTGATTTTTCTTTGAAAATTCAGATGCCAGGATATGAAATGCTTCATGCAACTTCTGCAGATGACCTCACTAGGTTTACAATATATGATGATGTGGGGCATCAGGCCTGGCTGCATTGCTGGATGATATTAAGTCTTCCTCCAGCGCAAAAAAAACTGGATCAACTGATTTGTGATATGCGAAGAATTAAACGGGAATTTGGCAGTCACAATTTGTTTCTGCCATTTAAGCATATAAAAACAATGGCCAGCAGAATAAAAAAATCCAGCTTAAAAGAGGCTAAAGCTACCGTTGTGAAATACTCGGATAAACAAATAGATTTTTCGTCATCTTGTAAATCAACTAGGTACAGTTATCAGAGAGAGTTTCGTTTTTTATTTGGGCATTGTGAGGGTTATGAGGCAGAGTCATTTACTTTTCAGATTCCAGAGGGGCTAGGAGACCTTCTAGCACCAAATGCAGACTTAAAACTTACTGATAATCAAACAGGGCGTGTTTGGTTTGATCTACAAAACTCATGAGTCAAGGACCAATATGAGAATAGAGTTTACCAAAAAAGAAAAGCAGAACTTATTAATCATTCTGCCAATATTTATCATCGGAGCATTAGGCTATTGCACCTTTAAAAAATGGCTTGAAATCAAAGATCTTATTACAATCATTGCATTGTTTATGGGGCCTGTCGTTGCCGTCATTATTACACGCTATAACGATCAGATCAGGGCTAAAAAAGAGCGCCAATTAATGACGTTTCGAGCCCTTATGCAAAATAGATCTGATCCCGTGAGTAAAGAATTTGTGGCGGCCCTGAATTTAATAGAAGTTGATTTTAATGAGCATCTGGCTTTGAAAAATGCATGGAAAGAATTGTTTGAAGCCTTGCACCCCAAAGTAAAGCCAGAAAAACCAGATGAAATTTCGCAGCAACTTCTTTTGTGGCAGACATTAACAACTAAACTTCTGCATGAGCTTGGCAAGTACCTCAATATAGAAATTGAACAGCTTGATATTATGCAGCGGGTGTACGCACCCCAAGGCTGGTTAAATGAAAAAAATAGAGATACTCGCATATTGGAGAATGTTGATGTTTTATTAGCAAAAGCTGCATGGGCAGAATCACAATTAAAGGACCTAAAATTGGTTAATGATTCTGATCCGGCATTGATTGATATTTTATATAAAATTATTCATGGGATTAACGCCCGGATCAATGAGCAAAAATCATGACCTATACTGAAACCTCACTTATAGAAAACCCAAGCATCAATTTATTCCAGAAAATGGGCTGGGATTGTCGTGATTGTTCTCAGGAAAATGTGGGCACCCAGAGTGAGCTTGGGCGTCAGTCTCGGCATGATGTGATTTTGTTTAAGCGCTTGAAGGCTGCGCTTGAGAAGATTAATCCAGGTGTGCATGAGCAAGCTTTGGTTGAAGCTATGGATGAGATTGCGCGAGATCGTTCTGCCATGAGTGCGGTGATGGCCAATAAGGAAGTTTATGGATTGCTGAAAAATGGCTATACCTATCGCACACAGCATGAGGGAGAGGAAGATCAGGTTGTGCAGTTTATTGATTGGCAGAATGTGTTGGCTAATGACTTTTTGCTTTGTAGCCAGATGACCATTCGTGGGGATTCAGACGCGGTGCGGCCTGATTTGTTGGGGTTTGTAAATGGGTTGCCCTTGGTTTTGATTGAGCTCAAAACTTCGCATAAAAATTTGCTTGAGGCTTATGATGATAATTTGATGCGTTATCGGCGGGATGTGCCACAGCTGTTCCATTATAATCAATTGATTATTTTGTCGAATGGGGGTGAGTCAGTTGTGGGGGCATTGACTACGGATTGGGGGAATTTTTCACACTGGAAAAAGATTGATCGTGAGGATGAGCCCAGACGGATTAGTGTTGAAGTGGTGTTTCGTGGAACTTGTGCTCGGGATCGGCTTTTGGACTTGATTGAAAACTTCATTTTGTTTGTTGAAGACGATAAAGTCTATAAAATTGTGGCGAAGTATCACCAGTATTTAGGGGTGAATCAGGCTTTGGAGGGGTTAAAAGACATTAGGCAATGCGCGGGGCAGCTTGGGGTTTTTTGGCATACGCAGGGGAGCGGAAAAAGTTATTCGATGATGTTTTTTTGCCAAAAGGCCTTTCGTAAATTTGCAGGTAATTGGACATTTGTGGTGATTACTGACCGAACTGATTTGGATAGGCAAATTCACACTAATTTCGACGGTGCTGGAATGTTGGAAGAACATTGTCAGGCTAAGTCTGCTGAGCATTTGCGCCAGCTTTTGGCCGAAGATCATCGCTATATTTTTACTTTGATTCAGAAATTTAAAGTGCCGAAGGGGGAAAGCTTCCCTGAGTTATCGTTGCGGGATGATATTATCGTGATTGTTGATGAGGCGCATCGGAGTCAATACGATGTATTGGCGATGAATATGCGTAAGGCGATTCCGAATGCTGGGTTTATTGCTTTTACAGGAACGCCTTTGTTGGGTGATAATGATAAAACACGTGATGTGTTTGGCGAATATGTCAGTGTTTATAATTTTTCGGATGCGATTGAGGATGGGGCAACTTTGGCCCTATTTTATGAAAATCGGGTGCCTGAAGTGAATTTGAAGCGCGAGGATATTGGCTCGGGAATTCTTGAAATTATGGATGATGCGGAATTGTCTGAAGAGCAAGAGGCGCGGCTGGAGCGTGAGTTCGCTAGAAACTACCAGATTATTACGCGTGATGATCGGCTTAATACCATTGCAGAGGATATTGTTGAGCAGTTTGTGGGGCGTGAATATCAAGGCAAAGCAATGGTGGTCTCGATTGATAAAGCGACTGCGATTCGGATGTATGACAAGGTTCAGTTTTATTGGAATGAAAAAATTGGTCAATTAAAACGGGAGTTGCCTTCTTTAAAGCCTGGGTTGCGGGCGCAGCAAGAGGCACAAATTGCATTGATGGAAAGCACGGATATGGCTGTGGTGGTCTCAGATTTGAGTAAAAAAGAAATTGAGCGGCTGGCTAAAAAGAATCTGGATGCTGCGCCGCATGCACTGAGATTAAAAAAAGAAGAGTTGGATGACTGTTTTAAAGCTGCAGATCATCCCTTGCGAAT
>CAYGFJ010000178.1:3465-3834 GCA_964349115.1 uncultured Francisellaceae bacterium | reverse complement strand
TCGACAGAGGGTGGATTAAACTCCGGCGCCAACTGAAAAGTTTCCACCACAAAATGACGAATCATGTGGGTGGCTGATTCTCTTTGTGTGGCCAGAGTCATCAATCTATGCAAGGGCGGGCAATCAATATTAATGACTTGCAAGACTTCGCGGTGCTCCGCTTCAAGACGTGCGGCGACTTGGTGACTCAGCATGCCCCCATACGACCAGCCTCCCAAAATGTAGGGGCCTTTTGGATCCAGCGCTTTCACTACCTCAAGATACTTTGCCAGTTGTTCATCCAAACTTGTAAAAACATGTGCAGGATCTATCAAAATGGCATAGACCGCCTGACCTGGAAGCGCCTGCTCAGCAATGAGGTTATAACTC
>CAYGFJ010000178.1:0-3455 GCA_964349115.1 uncultured Francisellaceae bacterium | reverse complement strand
ATATCTCCGGTCAGCGGATGAAACAAAATCAAGGGGGGGTAGTGATGGCCTGTTCTCAAAATACGCACGAAGTTTTGAAGAGGCAAAGGCAACCAACTGACCTTAGCGAAAGTGGCTTCATCTTCAGGCGCTGTCCAAGGACGCATCGCCTGTGTCGCATGAATGTCCACTCCTGCAACCGCCGCTGCAACCGCCGCTGCATTCGCCAACTTAGTTTGATAACCCTCTAAAATAGAAAGACTGCCCTCTGTAGAAATCTGAAGCCAAGGGGCTAAAAATGCAAAAAATGGATGGTGCTGCAAATGTGAAAGCAAAGACTCATGAAGAGGCAATAGGCCACTCCAAACATGCGTATCTTGCAAAAATACTGCAGACTCAGCAGTCCAGAAACAGTACAAAAATTGGGCACAGTATTCACAAAATTTTTGAAAAGTCATGGACTCCTCAAAACGTCCGGCGTAACGTTTTACTCCCTCCAAAAAGAGAGCTTGCACAGTGTGTGGTATCTGCCCCGCGACTCCTTCCAAATACGAGACCTGTGCTCGTTCTTCTGGTGGAACAAAGGCCAGAGAAGGCACTAAAAAATGAAAGTGAATGTCCAAGCCTTCAAAACAAGGCCAAGCAGTAAAAAAATGTTTGGCATCTCCATAGCTGGACAATACATCTGCATCTTCAATATACAAATTAATGACCTGCCCATGCAGGTCATCAGGATTCGCGATGCCCAGAAGTTTCCAAAAATCATGCGAGCGAGGGTTCATTTTGGCAGAAAAATGAAAACTCAAATGCCCCTCCGTTGTTTCTGCATTCACATGCGTGCGCAGCCAGACAGTGAGACGTGATTGGTAAGGAACAACAATATAGCGCCCGACCATGTGAGACTCAGGGCTGCGTAAATAAATATGCTCCAACGCAAAATAATCGGTCAGCAACTGTTCAAAATCACGTAATGACTTGTCAGCAAGCGTATAAAAGCTGAGTGCTTCCTCAAACTGTACACGAAGATGCCGATCAGGAATGCGTACGGCATAACGTTCCGCCAAAATACCGTACAACCGTGTCCGCATGAGGGAACTTGCCCCCAGTTCAGAAATTTTTGCATTAAGAGGGATGTCTTCAGGACGAAAGCCAAAACGATGTTCAGCAAAAGCCTCAGGAACCACCAAGTCATGCCAAATCTTCTGCAATTCCCGAGCCAGTGCTAAGACCTCTGCATCACCCCCTCCTGTCGTGAGCAGGGAAGGCACACGCGCGGCCAAGGCTTCTGGTTTGCGGTCTTTTTTCTCTCCCACTCGCACAGGTGACATCGCCAAAAAAAATGTAAAATCAGGGTGATAACGACGATCACCTATCTGTGCTGCAACGGCAATGAAATAATTGCTGGATAGCCAATCACGGTCACCCGATACGAAAGCAACCACAGCCTCAGTACCAAAAGGCCGCGAAAAAGTTCTCACAATCGCCTGAGTCACAGGCAAAAGATCAGAGTGAGTTAAGGCTTCCAATCGCTTTTCAATATCATCCATATCGACCAACTGACTGTTGCGCTTGATTTGTCGATCATACCGTCCCTCATACACCAAAACTCCTGCCTTCCAAGAAACCTGGTCGCGTGTACCAAAAAAGCGATCTGTCCCAGTTGCACCAAATCGACCCGGATGTTTTGCTTCTACAAACGGCGCATAGTGCCCAACCCCTAGGCCGCCAATGACCAACTCTGCTTCGGGAATATCATGCCCCAGCGCTCCTTCTAAAGGACGAGGTTCAGCAAAGCACATGGTACCTTCTGCATTGTCAGGCAAGCGCTCTCTTAAAAATAATTGCGCTCCATCCAGCACCCCCATAAGACGACCCTCATGCATCCGAACCAAAGGATAGGAGCGATCTCCTGGTCGAATGGCCAAAATGGTCGAGCCGATGGTATTTTCAGTGGGCCCATAGGCGTTGAATACCGTACGGCCTGCTGCCAACCAAGCGGCAATTTGCCGAGGACTTAAATTTTCACCCGTTGTTAAAATCATGGTTAAACTGGGCAAGCTTGCTGGGTCTAAGAGCTGAAGCAAAGAGGGGATTAAAACCGAGATTGCAGGCTGTGGTGCCGGACAGGCATTGACGAAAGCAGCAAGATCACGGATTGGATTTAGACGAACCAGTTCAGGCAGAACATAAAGCGAGGAAGCGTTGTACAGGGCACAAAAAATATCAAATAAATTGGCGTCGAATTCCCGTTTTAAAAACCCTAAAAAACAACTGAATCGATCGATTGAGACTCCCATAATGTCCAGCGCAGAGCGAATTCGAGGCGCAATGCCTGTAAAATCATTGATGATGATTTTAGGTTGACCGGTAGAACCTGATGAACAAAAAATATAGGCGTCGTTTTCTAGTGCTAAGTGCAGGTCACGGGCAGGTTCTTCGCCTCGTGGCAAATCCATAGGGTGACACAAGGCATTAGGCACTCTTGCTTGATGCTGCTCATCTGCAACGATGACATAGCGCGCGTTGACTAAAGCAGGATAAGCTAATTGCTCATCGCTGGGATGAATGGGCAATGGCATGTACACCGCCTGTTTCATCCAGATTGCAAAAAGCAATGGGATGTAATTGAGCCCATCCCCCAACCACACTGCAATCGTATCACCAGAATGAACGTCTTGATCACCTAACCAAAGGGCCAACGCATTGGCCTGTTCGTACACCTCTCTATACGTCAGGGTCACCACGGGCAATGCCAAGTTGGAACGAAATCGTAAAAAAGGGCGATTGCCATACTCGCGATGATGGGCTAAAGCTTTTAACTGCTCAACAGGGTGATGCATCATTTGCTTTCTTTCTCCTTCTGTAACAGTGCTGCAATTTGGCGAAAAGATACTTTCGAGGCCAGCTCCACAACGCGACGACACTGGAATTTTTCTTTGATAATGTTCATATGGGTTTCAATGGTTCGAGGGGATCGATACAGCTTAGCGGCCACTTGCTTTAAAGATTCCCCTTGTAACATATAGTACAAACACTGCAACTGGCGAGTGGATAATTCAATCAATTTTCCATCCACAATAATTTGTGAATCGGCAGAAGCCATTGGGGTAATAGAACTCATCAATCCAATTTCTTTCAATTTTAGCTGAAAATCATCAATGCGCGCCTGTAATAGGAGGTCGTAGTGAGCGCCCTCTTCCAACCACTGCCGCTCTGAGAGTTCTTGGACAATCCCTGCAACGGCAATACATGCCTCTGGAGGATCACCATAGAGGTAAAAACAAGTGTCTCTGATAAACTTTTTCCGCTGCGTTTTTCGGGTTGTAATCACATAATGGGCGACATTTTTGGCCTCCGTATCAGGCACTCGCTCATACAATTTTTTCAAATGTTCGCCACTCACATCAACCAGCGAAGACTGCCAGGCTGTTAAGTCATTGTAAATTTCTGCACAGGGCTGCTCCCACAGTATTTCA
>CAYGFJ010000177.1:0-3838 GCA_964349115.1 uncultured Francisellaceae bacterium | reverse complement strand
AAAGGTGTGAAATTATGGGTGGAGGCTGATAAATTAAAGGTGTCAGCACCTAATGATGGAAGTTTTTCTGAGCAAGATAAGCAGGTAATTGCAAGCAATAAGGATTTGATTTTAGATATTTTAATTCTAAATAAAATATTTGATCGTGACAGCTTTAATAAAGAAATTTTAGCAGGGTCGAATGATGATGCTTTTTCAATGTCATTTGCTCAGGAACGCTTGTGGTTTATTGAGAAATATGAACAAGGTACTCATGTTTATAACGTACCCTATGCAGTGGAAATTTCTAATGAGGTGGAAATTGAAAGTCTTAAAAAGAGTTTGCAAAGTATAGTAAGTCGTCATGAAATTTTACGTACTATATTTGGACAGGATGAGGCTGGAAGAAGTTGGCAAAAAATTCTTAATGAGCCATTGTTCATTGAAGAAAAAGAGTTGCGTGCGGAAAATTTTGAACAGGTGCTTTGCGAAGATGCTAATCACATATTTAGTTTGGATAAGGCGTATCCCATTAAGGTAGTGCTTTATCGAGTAGGGACTAAAAAATTTCTTTTGATTAATGTTCATCATATTGCTTTTGATGGCTGGTCAGCAGATATTTTAGTGAAGGAGTTAAGTGCATATTATCTGCATTATAGCAACGGTAAGGCCCTAGATTTGCCTGAAATTGAGGTGCAGTATAAGGATTTTGCAAGATGGCAGAGAGAGCATTTGAGTGGGGAGGAATTGGACAAGCAGCTTAATTATTGGAAAGGGGCTCTGGAAGGCTATGAGCCATTGGGTTTTCCAGTTGATAAAGTAAGGCCTAGCCAAACTGATTATCACGGTGATGAGGTAAAATTTGAATTAACAAAAGAACTTTCTGGTAAATTGAAAAAGCTTGCCCAAACCAAGGGGACTACGCTATATACAGTCCTTTTAAGTGGGTTTTACGTGCTTCTTAATAAGTATACTGGCCAAGAAGATATAGTCATTGGAACGCCTATAGCAAATCGACATTACTCGCAATTAGAAAATTTGATCGGATTTTTTGTAAATAGTTTAGTTTTGCGGTCACAAGTGACTGGTGAAGAAACATTTTCTGAGTTAATAGGAGAAACTCATGAAGCAATGATGCAGGCGCAGGCACATCAAGATTTACCATTTGAAAAACTTTTAGATATTTTAAAAGTTGAAAGAGATGTGAGCCGACACCCCATTTTCCAAGTAATGTTTGGAGTGCAAAGTTTAGGGAATCATGATGCCAAAAAAAATTCGCTATTCAATCCTATAAAAATAGGAGATAACGCTGAGAGTGCTAAATTTGATTTAAGCCTATTTGTTTTAGATGATCAAGACCATTTGTATGGAAGTGTAAACTATGCAACCAGTTTGTTTGAAAAACACACAATTGTAAGGCTGGCAAAACATTATATCTGGCTTTTAGAGCAATTAGTTGAGAGAGTAGATGTTCCAGTTCAAAATATCTCTGCTTTGTTGCCAGATGAACATAATAAAATCATTTTTGAGTGGAACAAAACAGAGAGCGGTGACCTCAATACTCAAGTAGTCCAAGAGTTATTTGAAAATATAGTAGAGTCTAATCCAGATGCTGTCGCTTTATTATTTGAGGGAGAGGCTCTACGTTATAGAGAGGTAAATGAAAAGTCCAATCAGTTAGCTAGGCATATTCGGAAGGAATATCAGGCAGAGGCAGGAGAAGAGCTGAAGCCGGACACCCTGATTGGGATTTGTGTAGAACGCAGTCTGGAGATGGTCATTGGTATTTTGGGTATCTTAAAGTCTGGTGCGGCGTATGTGCCAATCGATTCCAGTTATCCAGCAGATCGTATCGAGTTTATGTTGAAAGACACTGGCGCTAAATTGTTGCTGACCCAGAGTGGTTTGAGTAAAAAACTGTCAGAAATTGATGGCGATGTGAAGCAGGTCATATTAGATAGTGATGTTTACCAAAATGA
Source organism: uncultured Francisellaceae bacterium (assembly GCA_964349115.1). GTDB lineage: Bacteria > Pseudomonadota > Gammaproteobacteria > Francisellales > CACEW01 > JAJZUD01. Next base: position 1,880 of record CAYGFJ010000177.1, on the reverse strand, counting down.
AGAGCGTAGCAATCTTGAGTTGCTAAATAGTGCAGATGAACTTGCCTATGTAATTTATACTTCAGGAACGACAGGTCAGCCAAAAGGTGTGATGGTTAACCATCGTGCGGTGATATCTTTAGTAAAAGAAAATGGCTATGTGAACGTTGAGCCAAGCGACGTTATTCTACAATTAGCTAGTCCTGTTTTTGACGCTGCTACATTTGAGCTGTGGGGTTCACTGTTAAATGGAGCCAAATTAGTCTTGCCAGCGCCAGGCTTGGACATCTTAGCTGATAATTTGAAATTTAAATCGTACCTTGCTGAGCATGAAATTTCTGTTCTGTGGTTGACCAAGACTTTGTTTGATAGTTTGTTTTCTTTAGATAAAAGTTTATTCCAAACTTTAAGGTATTTGCTTGTTGGTGGAGAAGCTTTGAATGCTGCATTGATCAAAGAGCTATGTTTGCAAGAGGAACGTCCAACTCAGATTGTAAATGGTTACGGCCCAACAGAAGGGACAACCTTTAGCAGTTTTTATGCCTGTAACGGTGATGAAGGACAAAGCATTCCGATTGGTAAGCCGCTCAGCAATAGGAAAGCCTATGTGCTGGATGGCAACTTAAGTCCAGTTCCGGTGGGAGTAGTCGGAGAGTTATACATCGGAGGAGCAGGTCTCGCACGTGGTTATTTGAACCAACCTGAATTGACATCAGAGCGCTTTATCAATAATCCTTTTGCAACTGAGTCCGATAAACAAAAAGGCTATACCCGTTTATACAAAACGGGGGATTTGGTGAGATGGCTGTCCGATGGCAATTTAGAGTACATCGGGCGGAATGACTTCCAGGTTAAGCTGAGAGGTTATCGGATTGAGCTCGGGGAAATCGAAAGCAGATTATCAAGCTGTGCTGGAGTGAAGCAAAGTGTGGTAATGCTGAAGGAGCGAGAAGGCAATAAATTCTTGGTTGGTTATTATGTTGCAGAGTCTCGCCTGGATGAAGAAAAGCTGAGAGCTTCTCTAAATAAAGAGCTGCCAGAATACATGGTTCCGAGTGTTTTTGTGCATCTGGAGTCGTTGCCATTGACTGTGAATGGTAAGTTAGACAGGAAAGCCTTGCCTGATCCAGAGTTCAAAGGATTAGAAGAGAATTATGTTGAACCTAGGGATGAACTGGAAGCAGAGCTATGTCAAATCTGGGGAGAAGTGCTAGGTTTAGAGAAGATAGGCATTCGAGATGACTTCTTCAGGATAGGGGGAGACTCAATTCTGAGTATTCAACTGACCTCAAGATTAAGACGCCACAGTTATGAGTGCAGTATCAAGAGCATTTTTGAGCACAGAACCATTGAGAAGCTGAGTCATTATTTGAGACTTGCAGTGGATCAGGTGAAGATCAATGCGGAACAAGGAGTCTTATCAGGAGAGTTTGGATTACTGCCCATTCAAGAATGGTTCTTTGAATCAGGCTTTAGCCATCCTAATCATTGGAATCAATCATTCTTGGTGAAGATTCCAGCTTTAGATGTGGAGAAGCTAAAAGGTCTTTTGCCTGAATTAGTGAAGCAGCACGATGCATTAAGTCTGACTTACGGATCAGGCATCCAAACCTATCACGAAGACAGAGGCATTCCTGAGCTAAAGATATTAAATCATAGTAATTTGAATGATGAAGCCTTGAGTGATATTTTGACGGAATGGCAAAGTCACTTTGATATCAAGACAGGTCCTTTGTGGCAGATGGGCTATATCAGTGGTTGTCAAGACGGCAGTGCCAGGCTGTACTTTGCCCTGCATCATCTAACTGTTGATGCGGTCTCGTGGAGAATCTTAATTGAAGATGTAAAGGCTTTATACGAAGGCAGAAGCTTGGGCCTCAAGAGCAGCAGTTATCGTCAGT
>CAYGFJ010000176.1:2125-3845 GCA_964349115.1 uncultured Francisellaceae bacterium | reverse complement strand
GGGTGAAGCTGCATTCCATCAGTGTGAGGCTGAAATCATCGCGAACTGTATGCAGAATGAACATGTTGTAGTCGTTCTGGAAGAAGCAGTCATTGCTACGGAAGCGAACAGAAAGTTGTTGTCAGGAGAGTTCGTCGTGTATTTGAAAGTATCGACACCGACGCAAATTGAAAGAATGAAAGGGGGTCGCGTGCCATTACTGCCTATTCCTGATCTCACAGCATTTTTGGATCAACAGCATCGTGAGCGCGATCGTTTCTTTGAAGAAGTCGCCACGTTGACCATTGAGTCCATTTCTGTTGAGGATGATGTGAATACAATCATGAAAGTGCTGGAAGCGTAAACGCATGCAAACATTAACCGGACGCTGCCTCTGCGGAGCAGTCAGTTATGAAATCACAGGGGGTCTTGGCCCCATTTATAATTGCCATTGTTCGAAATGCAGAAGATGGCAGGGGTCGGCATATCGCACGCGGGCGGCGATTTCTTCTAAAAATTTTAAATGGGTGAGTGGTGAGGAGCATGTCAAAGAATACTGGGGCGGAGAGGGGGAAAGCACATCTAAAACATTTTGCGAGATCTGCGGTTCCAGCCTGATCAGCCGTTTGGTCAATGACCCTGATTATATTGGCCTGCCGATCGGAGGCTTGGAGCAAGACCCTGGTATTCGCCCCATCGCTCATCTTTTTGTCGGCTCCAAAGCGCCATGGCATGAAATCACAGATGACTTACCACAATATGAAGCGTGGCCACCCGGTGGAAAAGCGGCAGTGCGGCAGAAATCTTGAAGCGGAGTTGAATCCGTGGATAGCGGCTGATTTTTTATAATGGTATTGTAAAATAACGGTTTACGTCATATTATGAGACCAGGCGGTGAATGATATGAAAGGTTCTCTTTATATTGATGGTCTGGCTGCGGCAGGTGAATTTTGTTTTACGACGGGCGCACTTGCTCAAAAACTTTCAATTTCATTGGTTGCAGCGCTGGCGATTATCAGGCGCTTGAGAGCACAAGGAGCAGTGGCGACGCCTTATAAGGGGTTTCATTTGATTGTTCCCCCTGAGTATCGTGCACTAGGGTGTTTGCCGCCAGAGCAGTTTATTCATGATTTAATGGCACACTTGAAGATTCCTTACTATGTTGCGTTGTTAAGTGCAGCTCAGTTTTATGGGGCGGCACATCAAAAGCCTCAAGTCTTTCAAGTCATGATTCCCGAGAATCGGGTCAATATCCAATGTGGACACATCAATATTTCTTTTGTGGCAAGACGTTGCATGAACGCGCTTCCCGCTCAACCCTTTAAAACACCTAAAGGCTATGTCAATGTATCGACAAGAGAGTTAACAGCGCTTGATATTGTGAACTATCCATTGAGAAGTGGAGGACTCAACAATGTGGTCACTGTTCTGGAGGAACTCGTTGAAGGGATAGATAGCCAAGCCTTAGAAAATCTTATTAAAAAAATCGAGACAACATCCCAGTTGCAGCGCCTAGGTTTTTTTCTGGATGCGATTAAATCTAGGGATTTAGCCCAGATTGTTGCAAATGAATTGGCAGAGCGATGGAGCAAGCCTATACTCTTGGCTTCACGCGTCAAAACACAAAAAACGGATATCATCCACCCTCGATGGAAAGTGATTGTCAATGAAAACTGGGAAAGTGATTTATGATTCCTCAGCGTTTCATCACAGCCTGGCAACAGAAGGTGCCTTGGCGATA
>CAYGFJ010000176.1:0-2115 GCA_964349115.1 uncultured Francisellaceae bacterium | reverse complement strand
GATTTACTAATTTCACGTGCGTTGATTGAAATTTATAAAATTCCTTATGTCGAACAGGACAATGCGAACATTACTCGTGCTCTTTTTGAGAAAAACCTGTTCGAAAAAATCAGTAGCCCTCTGTTTTTAAAAGACATGGAGCCTCTGCTTTCAAAGGAAAACAAGTGGGATCCCATGAGGGCTTACGAAAATATGATGCTTAATTGTATGCCTTTGCTAAGAGGGCAGTTGTGGAAGGGATTAAAGGCATGATCTGTCAACTCACAGTTTCCAAAACGTTTGGAGTTGAATCCATGGAGAAAATAGCCACCAAGCTGGGCATCAAAATTCAAGCCCCATTCCAAAACTTGAGCTATCACTTTGTGGCCCCTGCATTATCTGCCACGGGCGAGACTTTTGTTTTTAAACAGGGCAAGCCGGGCAATCCAGAAATGGCAACAGAAGTGGCGGCGCTCCAATATTACGACGGACAGGGCATGGTTCGTTTGATTGAGAGCAATGTCGATGAGGGGTGGATCTTGCTGGAAGCCTGTCAGCCTGGGGTGCCTGTGTCAAAATTGGATGACGATGAAGTCGCAACCCACGAAGCCCTTATTGTGATGAAGCGATTGTGGAAGCCTGCGTCGGTTAATTTCAACTTTCCTTCTATCAAGGATTGGCTTCGGGCTTTGGAAAGGATGCAAGCGGACCTGCGTGCCACGCCACATATTTCAAAATATCTCATGGACACCGCCTGTGGATTGGCTCAAGATTTGATTTCCTCGATGGGGGAGCAGGTTTTGCTCCACGGCGATTTGCATCACGACAATATCCTGTCCGCTCAGCGAGAATCGTGGCTTGCGATCGACCCCAAAGGTGTCATCGGCGAACGTGAATATGACTTGGGCGCTTTGATGCGAAACCCCATTCAAAAGCTGAGTGGCTTATCAAATCTTCCTCGCTTTCTCAGAAGACGCCTGGATCAAATGGCGGCTGAAACAGGCTTTGATCGGCAACGTATTTTGCAGTGGTCAATTGTTCAAGCGGTTTTAGCAGCGTATTGGCAGATTGAAGATGATTGTTCAGAGGGGCAGCAATGGATTCATTGTGCGGAGGCTTTGTATGAGTCAAATTAAAATAGCGATCAGGCCTTCCGAATTGGCGGATACTGAGGCTTTATTCGCAATGGTGCAGGAGTCGATTGAAACCACTTATCCCGTTCAAAGCTGGTGCCGTCCAGGCTATACGGTTGAAGATGCCAGAGGTTGGATTGAACATGGGCAAGCCGTGCATGAAAAAGGCAGTGAGTATCACTTTGTCGTCTATGACGCTGGCTCAAAGCATTTGTTTGGAACCACCAGCATTATTCATGTGGATCAGGCCAATCGTTTGGCACAGACGGGTTATTTTATTCGTGAAAGTGAGCGAGGGAAAGGCTTTGCTGGTAGAGCGTGTTTGCTCACTGTGCAATATGCTTTTCAAGAATTAAAACTACACCGCCTGGAGTTGCTCATTGCAACGCATAACAGCAGTAGTCTTCGCGTCGTTGAAAAAATGGGGGCTAAGCGTGAGGGCTTGTTGAAGCAGCGTATTTATTGGGATAATGGCATTTTTCATGATGCCTATTTGTATGCGTTGGTTCATTCTGAAGGAGCTAAATCATGATTCGACGCCTGGCATCAGAAGATTGGCCTATTTGGAAATCCATTCGCCTGGAAATCCTTCAGTCAGTTCCTGAAGCGTTTGGTGCGTCGTATAAAGAAGACGCTGCAAAAAGCGATAAAGACTGGGAAAATTCCCTCGTTAAAAGCGATATTTTTGGGGCTTTTCAAGCAGGCATTCTGCAAATTGGTCTTGAGCCGCGTGCGCTCAATGTGAGTAGGCAGTTTTATGATGAGATTTTGATGATGAGGAAAGTTGATGAATAACAAGCAAATGAATATCAAATACGAGATAAGCCAAGAGGATGGGCACTATTTCGCGGACTATTTCAAAAAATTAGGCTGGCACAAACCACTGTCTCAGTTTGAGGCCTATATTGCAGAAGCAAAGCGAGGAATCCGCACCAATCTGGTTGCCAAATCAAACGGATTGCCTGTCGGCTATCTGACGATTTTGTGGGAATCTGATCACCCC
>CAYGFJ010000175.1:0-3898 GCA_964349115.1 uncultured Francisellaceae bacterium | reverse complement strand
ATCTTTCGGAGCTTAAATTACTGTGTTTTTTGTCTTGACTTGGGGCACCACTATAAATTTCGCTTTCATTGCATCTCCTTATTTGTGAAATTGGAACAGACCATTGCACCATACTGTAGGATAATTCCTGAAGTCAAGCAGCGCTTTACAATTCTTGATTAAGCTCAGAATTGAAGATAGGATGGCTTTATGTCTGTTTTAAAGAGAGAGGCCCTGTGTTAAGAAAGAATCTGCTTTTGCTGGTCGTTTTGGTTTTAAGCGGCTGCTCCTCTATTGGCCCCGCTCAAATCAATACCGATCGAGGCGCGTATAACCAGATTGTACGTCAAACTGATTATGAACAGCTGCTGACCAATATTGTCCACTTGAGTTATGTGGAGTCCACCTCTTATCTGCAAGTCACCAACGTGACGGCCTCCTACAGTTTGAGCAAAGGGGCCAGTGTTACACCGAGCTGGTCTCAAGCTGTGGGCGGTGGTGCGCCCCTCACAACGACCACTGGGATCGCAGTGGCGCCGACCATTACTTACTCAGACTCACCGACGATTTCCTATGTACCGATGAATGATCAGAGTTTTATTACCACGCTGCAAACCCCGATTACTTTTACTGATCTGGCGATGTTGTTTAACGGCGGATTTGATAATACTGGCTTTTTGGCGAGACTGGTTTTTGATAATATTGGGCCGCTCGACAATGCCTCCAGTGCAAGCGCTGAGCGAGTCGTATCCATTCCCACTTATCAACCCTTCTATCGTTTTCTGCACATCTTGATAGAAATGCAACAAAACAAAAGCGTAGACATCGAACCTGTGACTTTCAAAGGTGAAACCGGTTTAATGATTGCTTTTACACCGGATAATGTCAACTCTGAAGATGCGCTGGAGTTAAAAGCGCTGGTGCAGATTCCTCTCGATAGCAAAAGCATTATCCTGATGAGTCAGAATGTGGGAGCGCTCAAAATGGGTGCTAACGGTCAGCTTGTTCAAGAGGATAATAGCGCATCAATGAAAAATCTGGTTTATGTAAAAATGCGCTCCATTTATGGCGTGATGACGTTTTTATCTCATTCAGTCCAAATTCCTACAGCGGATGTTCAGGGCCATTTAACCCTGCAGCTTTTGGATACCAATGGGCAGCCCTACAATTGGGCCCCTTTAATGAGCGGACTCATGACCATCTATTCAAGCAATACAGAGCCACAGGATGCTTTTGTTAAAACCTGGGCCAATCATCACTGGTTTTACATTAAGGAAACCGATATCGATTCGAAAGATACCTTTGATATTCTCGTGAGACTCATGACCCTGACTGCAGGGATGGGAACAACTCCAGTACAAAATGCTCCGGTATTGACGGTTGCTGTTTAAGGGCAGCTGGGGAGTTACAAAGGATTTTTCTCAATTTAATCAATTCGTATTGAATGTGAGCGGCGAGGTCAAAAACATTGGTGCTGAGGTATTTTTTGGTGGGAGCACCTGCTGCGGCCATGGGCATCTTCCTTTATTTTAATGAGCGTCAAGCTATTTTCCACTTTTCACTTGAGGTGATCGAAAATAAAGACAATGGCTTGAAAGCGATCCTCAGCTTTGGGCATGGATTTCTTGATGATGAGCGCTTCCTGACCGCGTAATTGTAGGGTGTCGGAATGAGCTTGAATGAGGCGGATCAATTTCATGGGGTCAAAATTAGGGTGGGGGGAGAGGCTCAATTTGGCTTGGGTTGCGTGGGCTTCGATGCGGGTGAAGCCTAGGGTTTTGGCTTTTAACTTCAGGGTTTCGCTTTCAATCAAAAACAGGGCAGGTGGAGGCAGGGGGCCAAAGCGGTCGATGATTTCGATTTTGAAGTCGAGGAGGGCAGCCTCGCTTTTTACTTTTTGCAGGCGTTGGTAGAGCTGTAAACGCGTGTGGACGTCAGAAATATAATCGTCGGGAAAGAGGCGAGGGACATTGAGTTCGACCGTGACAGAGGGGTCGATCAAAAGGTCTTGGTATTGCAATTTTTGCCCTTTTTTGAGGCTCACAATCGCGCGGTCTAAGAGTTCATGATAAAGGGAAAATCCAATTTCCTGCATATGCCCACTTTGACCTTCTCCCAGAATTTCGCCCGCACCGCGAATTTCCAAGTCATGGCTCGCGAGCGTGAAGCCAGCCCCCAATTCGGTGCTTTTTTCTAAAGCTTCCAGGCGTTTTTTGGCGTCAGGCGTCAAGCTGGCTTTGGGTGGCGCCAGCAAATAGGCATAGGCCTGATGGTGCGAGCGTCCCACGCGACCGCGCAATTGATGAAGTTGTGCGAGGCCAAAGCGATCGGCCCGTTCAATCAAAATGGTGTTGGCATTGGGGATGTCGAGGCCCGTTTCGATGATGGTTGAGCAAATCAAAACTTGGGAGCGATTGTGATAAAAGTCAGCCATCACGCGCTCCAATTCCCGCTGCCGCATTTGCCCATGGGCAATTGCAAAGGATACTTGGGGCAAGAGCGTTTGGAGCGTATTGCGTGTCAATTCAATGCTGGCCACATCGTTGTGGAGGTAATACACCTGACCCCCACGCAAGACTTCACGCAAAATGGCTTCTTTCACCAGGGCTGGGGTTTCTTCTTTGACAAAAGTTTTGACTGAGAGGCGTTTAGCGGGTGGGGTTGCAATCAAGGACAAATCGCGCAGGGTGGAGAGCGAAAAATTCAAAGTCCGGGGAATGGGGGTGGCGGTCATGGTCAGGATGTCCACATTGGCGCGAAAGGCTTTTAAGCGCTCTTTGTCTTTCACCCCAAAACGATGCTCCTCATCGATGATCATGAGTCCCAAATCTTTGAACGGGGGGGGCGTACGCAGAATTTTGTGGGTGCCAATCAGGATGTCGACTTTGCCATGCTCGATGCCTGCACGGGTTGTGGCTTCTTGTTCAGCAGAGGTAAAGCGAGAAAAATGGGCGATTTTGATGGGCCATTTTGCAAAACGATTGACAAAATTTTCATAATGCTGTTCCGCAAGCAGGGTGGTGGGCACCAAAATCACGGTCTGTTTTCCGTTTTGAACGGCGACAAAAGCAGCTCGCATGGCGACTTCGGTCTTGCCGAACCCCACATCGCCACAGAGCAAACGGTCCATTGGGTGAGGGCTTTGTAAATCACGCACCACATCATCAATCGCTTTCAATTGGTCATCGGTTTCTTCATAAGGGAATTCGTCACAAAACAGCTGATAGTCTTGTTGTGTAAGGGTGTAGGCATACCCTGGTTTGCTCATGCGTTCGGCATAGAGTTGCAAGAGTTCCGCTGCAATGTCAGTGATGCGTTTGGCTGCTTTTTCCTTGCTTTTCTGCCAGCGGTCTGAGCCTAGGCGATGCAAAGCAACGGAGCTGGTCCCCAAGCTATAGCGGGATAAAAGCGAGAGATCGTGGATGGGTACATAGAGTTTGTCGTCGTTTTCATACACCACGGTCAAAAATTCTTGAGGGGCATGGTCCGCCAAACTCAGCGTGGAGAGCCCTGCATATCGGCCAATTCCATGATGAATGTGCACAACAATGTCGCCGACATTCAATTGGGAAAAATCACTGAAGCCATCAAAAGCGGTGTCTTCATTGGTTTTGCTTTTGTTGCGGATACGGGTAAACACTTTGTTGGGGAAGAGGGCGGGTTCAGGGATGTAAATCAGTTTGCGTTCAGGGTCGATCCAGCCTTGTTGCAGTGGGGCTTCTATCGTGAGGGAGGAGGGGGGCAATTGCTCTGACAACAACTGCAGTCTTCCTGCTGTTTCCGCTGTAAAAAACAGCTGATACTCCGCGTGGGTCTTCACAAAATCTTGCAAAACAAAGCGGCCAGCTTCAGTGCCAAGGTCAAACTGCGGCAAGGCGATGCCACCATCTCGGCGCCGCGTGGGTCCTTGTTTTTTGAG
>CAYGFJ010000174.1:0-3919 GCA_964349115.1 uncultured Francisellaceae bacterium | reverse complement strand
GTCTAATAATACCGCGCACCCTCTGTGTTTTGACAATGCGATACACTGTGGAAAAAAACATAAATAAACATTTTTCCCTGGCCGACCTTGTCGAAGATCCTGTTTACTCTTTACAATGATGCCCACTCAGCAAGGGAAAGACAGTCATGGCTCAATGCTCTCGGCGCGCTATTTTTATTTTTATCTTAATGGCTCTTTTTCTATGTTTTGAAATGGCACTGCAAGTTTCACCCGTCGTGATGACCAAAGATTTAAGCTTAAGCCTCAAGCTCAACAGTTTTGACTTAGGGGTCATGTCTGGCGTGTATTTTATCACGTACAGCCTCATGCAAATCCCATCTGGCCTGATGTATGATCGTTTAAATATTGTAAAAGTGGTTACGTCTGCTATTTTGATCTGCGGTATCGGCGCCGGTTTATTCAGCCTATCAGAATCAATGCTCACTGGATCATTGGCCCGAATGATGATGGGGTTTGGCTCTGCGTTTGCCTTTCTTTCTGTACTGACCGTGGCCTCACGGTATTTCCCTGCTCAATACTTTGCAATGTTAGCGGGAATTGCTCAACTCCTGGCCGCTTTGGGTGCGATTGGCGGAGAACTTCCCATTGTATGGCTCAACCAGCATCTGGGCTGGCGACACAGCTTTCTCTTGCTGATGGCTTTTGCTTTTATGCTGATTTTCTTTATTTTTTACGCCTTTCGGCACATGCCTATGCGTTGTAAAACACCTGAAACCAGCGAGCATGTGCGCAGTAGCTTGAAAGAAATTTTACGCAAGCGGCAAACCTGGCTCATCGGTGCTTATGCCCTCTTAAACTGGGCGCCAATCACTGCTTTTGCCTCTTTGTGGGGGGTGCCTTTTTTGATGACAAAGTATGCGCTCAGCCTCAATATGGCCGCCTCCCTGTGTTCTTTAATTTGGCTCGGAGTTGGTCTTTCCAGTCCTTTTATTGGTGCCCTCTCTGACCTCGCCTCACAACGAAAGCTTTTGCTGACGCTCACCCCTCTTCTAGGTGGATTTGCTTTCTCTGCTTTGCTGTATAGCAATCACTTATCCATCCTCTTTTTAGGAGCACTGCTCTTTATTGCAGGCTTGGGCTCATCAGGCCAGGTATTGAGTTTTGCTGTCGTCAAGGACGTCGCCCACAAAGACCGAACTTCCGCTGCCATTGGGTTCAACAATATGGCCGTTGTTGCAAGCGGAATGATTATGCAACCTCTCATCGGAAAATTGCTGGAAATGCACCATCCTGCGATCGGCGGAGATTATTCCCTTGCTGCCTTCAGTCAAAGTCTGTGGCTTCTTCCATTTTGCGATTTTTTGTGTATGCTCATTGCCATTTTCTTCATCCGTGAAACCTATCCTCAACAGAAAGGAAGCCGTTAACCATGTCTCTTACAAAGATTGCCTCGCTGATTCCCTGTGCTCTACTGCTGTTATTGACTGCCTGCTCAACCAACAAAGTGGACCCTTATCTCGGCGATGAGCCCAGTTATATCTATGCAAAAGCACATTATAATCTTCAGCATGGAGACAACAATGACGCCTTAATTGGGTATCAGTCACTTGATTCACAATATCCATTCAATGCCTACACCCAACAAGGCGATCTTGAAAGCATTTATGCCTACTATGACAATGACAATCCAGCCATGTCCATCACTGCGGCCTCACGTTATTTGAAGGTCTACCCTAGCAACGCCAATGCGGACTATGCCTACTACATGATGGGAGTGGTTGATTTTGAAAATGGGCGTGGGTTTTTACAAAAATACTTCCCCTACACCATGGCTGAACATGATGCGGACAATTACACAAGTGCTTTTAATTACTTCAACACCGTCGTCACGCAATATCCAAAAAGCCCCTACGCCACAGATGCCCGTCGTCGCATGATTTATTTGAACAACACACTGGCGCAATATCAACTCAACACTGCCTATTTCAGCTATCAAAAAGGGGCCTATGTTGCAACCATCGCCCGGGCTAACAATGTCCTCTTGAACTATCCCATGACCCCACAAACAGAAGGCGCTTTGCAACTCATGATTGAATCGTACAATGCCTTGGGGTTGACTGATCTTGCCAATTCAACCACCAGCGTGCTTACGCTCAATTTTGGAGACAGTGCAAGCCTGACTTATACGCCGTAATGTTTCGTTAAAAACGGAATCAAAATCGTCACCACAATCATGCCAATAAGGTGCCATTTTGCCTTGTTGACGGTTGATTCAATCTTAAGATCTGTTCTTAACTCCAACGCGGCTAAATCTTCCTTCAAATCACGTTTTGTCACCAAGTCTTTGAAATTTAATTCTTCTCTGATTTCTTCCCGAATTTCTTCCCGAACCTCTGCTTTGACTTCTTCTCGTTGCAAGGAGAATTCCTCAAACACCTTCGTGATTGCCTGAGCGGACTCTTCGTCCATATTTTTTTTCAATTTTACAAAGAAGTCTGTAGGACTAAAATGAACCGCCGATGCATACATTCTTTTTCTCATTTGAATAAACCTGCACTCATTTTACACGATCATGCCTATATTGCAAGCATTTCTTTCAACAAACGATTGACCTCATCAGGGTTGGCCTTGCCTTCGGTCACTTTCATGACTTGCCCCACGAAAAAGCCAAACAATTTATCCTTTCCACTTCGATAATCAGTCACTTGACCAGGATTACCTGCAATCACGGCTTCAATGGTTTTTTGCAACGCGCCCACATCAGAAATTTGCTTTAAGCCCTTTTTCTCGATGATGGCATCCGCCGAACCCTCCCCCTCCCACATTGCTTCAAAGACTTCTTTTGCAATGCGGCCTGAGATCGTCCCATCCGCGATGCGAATGAGGAGGCCTGCCAAGGCATCACTGCTCACTGGGGCTTCAATCAAGTCCAAATTATGCTTGTTCAAAAAGGCAGAAAAATCACCCATCACCCAATTGGTGACGAGCTTGGCATCTTTAACCTGCGTCACCACCGCCTCAAAGAATTCAGCCGTTTCCTTTTGGGCTGCCAACACATGGGCGTCATACACTGACAATTCATATTGTTCTACAAAGCGTTTGATCTTGGCTTTGGGCAACTCTGGCAAACGCGCGCGCATGGCTTCAATCCACGCATCATCAATGTGAAGTGGCAATAAATCAGGGTCGGGGAAATAACGATAATCATGGGCATTTTCTTTTGATCGCAACGCCCGTGTTTCATTTTTTTGCGCGTCGTACAAACGGGTTTCCTGATGAACCACGCCCCCACTTTCAATCAGGGCAATTTGACGTGCGACTTCATAGGCAATCGCCTTGTCTACAAATTTGAAAGAATTCAAATTTTTAAGCTCAGCTCGCGTTCCAAAAGGCGTCCCCACTTTGTGCACCGATACATTGACGTCACAACGAAACGAGCCTTCCTGCATATTGCCATCTGAAATCCCCAAATACCGCACCAAGCTGTGCAAGGTTTTGAGATAGGCCACCACCTCTTCGGCTGAGCGCATGTCTGGCTCGGAGACAATCTCGAGCAAAGGCGTGCCGGCTCGATTTAAATCAATGGCCGATAAACCGTTAAAATCATCATGCAGCGACTTTCCTGCATCTTCTTCCAAATGTGCACGAGTGATGCCAATCCGTTTGATGTCCCCATTTTTAAGCTGAATATCCAAATGCCCGCCTGACACGGTCGGCAAATCAAATTGACTGATTTGGTAGCCTTTGGGTAAATCGGGGTAAAAGTAATTTTTACGCGCGAAAACAGAAGTTTCATTGACCACTCCTTCCACCGCCAGCCCAAATTGAATCGCCATATCGACGCAAGCTTTGTTCAAAACAGGCAAGACCCCCGGCATTGCCAAGTCAACGATACAGGCTTGGGTATTGGGCTCTGCGCCATAACGGGTCGATGCCCCTGAAAAAATCTTGGTGTTGG
>CAYGFJ010000173.1:0-3929 GCA_964349115.1 uncultured Francisellaceae bacterium | reverse complement strand
ATCCAGATCCGATTAAAAGCCTCTTTTTCAATACGAGGGATCATTATTTTCACACTGCATTTGGAGAGGATCCCAAAACGGGAAAGAGTTTTTATGCGTTGATGACAGCAGCCTGTCAAAACTTCTTGATTTTGCAGGCCTATCAAGAAGCAAAAAGGGAATGGCAAAGACTTCATTCCCCCTTGCTGCATTTGGTTGCAACACAAAGAATCCCCACCCTGACACAGGATGTGGATTTTAGAGCTTGGGCTGTTTTGGCAGAGGGAGAACTTGAAATCGTATTCTGTCAGGGCAATCACTTTACTTTATTTGCCGATGAGCGATTTTTACAAAATATCAAGGATTGTTTGCAACGGTATGAGGTACGCCTTCAAGAAGAGCGCATCTCACGTCTGGTCGCTGCTCTGCGGCAGCAGTTTGTTGATGCACATCCTGGCGTATTGGAATGGAGGATGAGCATTTCTCATCCTGATTTGCTGACAGCGCTCGAGGTTCGTCAGGTCCATTTGATGGGCCCTTCTGGATCAGGAAAATCGACGTGGATGGCACAGTGGATCCAATCATCTCATTGTCCTGATGATCTGTGGATTTTGCCTGTCTCTCTTTCCTCCCACCACACGCTGGAGGAAGGTTTAATGCATGAAGGATTTTCAGAAGGAGATATTGCGCGCCTGAAAAAAAAGTCGCATGGTCTCATTATTCTCGATGAGGCAGATCTGCCCTCTGCTGAATGCTTGTCTCACTTAGAAAGGGAATGGCCTATTGCGCGTTTTGTAATAATCAGTCGATCACGAAGCTATGATAGTGTGCCTGTGCAATTAGATCGAGATGCTGCCATCTGTCGCATGCAGCCCGTGCCTGAGGATTTGCTGATGGCGCAAGCGTTATTGAAAAGGGTGGAACTCAGCCTGTCTGCGCGCGAATTGTTGTGCAATCCATTGATGTTAGCGCTCTTTTTGCAAGAGGCGAATCCTACAGCAATGGTGATTGAGCGCTTTCATTTATTTCAAAACTTTTGGGTCCGCTCGATTGATTTAGCACTCAAAAAAATAAAAGCAGTCGGTCTACCGCTTGCGGTCAGCGACGCCAGTATGCGTGAAGCGCTGGTGCATTTTTCTTTTCAGCAGGCAGCCTCTCAAGTAGGGCGTGAATGTGGATGGGAAGAAGACCCGCGTTTAACGGCAGATGATGTGATCACCAGATCATGCCGTCGCTACTATATTTTGCCTCAGCCCATTATTGAATTTGTCTTTGCTCATTATGCTTATTGCTTATTACGAGATGAGCCCAGGGATGAGCGTATCCATGCAAGATTGCACGCAATTTTATCTCGATTATCTTTGCCTGTGGCAGACAGAGTGAGTGAATATTTTGCACTGTTCTTATCAAAAAACTGCGGCCATGCTTTAATTCGGCAAATTCCCGCATTGATTCAACAATTTGCAGGCAGGATTATTCCCCAATTTGTGCTGCCCACTTTTCTTCCAATGGTACAGGGGCTGGTGGGGGCCCTTGCTCTGGGAGAAGCCCCAGGCACGGCAGTGGAAGAGGCCATGGTTGACCGATTGATTGCGTGGATGCGTGATCTTGCAACAGGGGTTCAATCCGGAGCAAAAATACTGTTGGCGCGTGCGATTACCACAGTGATTTTGGGGCCTTTACGCTTAACAGTAGAGAGATATCAAGACCGTTTAAATCAACAAGTTCCAGAAAAAGCCTGGCAGGGGGTTCCCCCTGATTTATTGGCCATTTTGCAGCCCTATTTCCATTGTGATTTAAGTGCAGTTCGCTTTGCCACAGGGGTCGATACTTATCATCACATGAATATGACATTAGGACATCGCATTTATTTGGTCACCCCGCCTGACTTTTTGACAACATCTGGTTTTTATAACTTTGTGTATATGTTGGCCCATGTCGAACAGTTTCATGAACATGGGGGGCTTGAGCCTTTCATTTTTAGATACTTAACAGAAGCCTTGTTTCAAGGCTATGCATTACTTCCAGCGCTTGAAAGAGTGGGCCTGAATGGAATACAAGCATACATTCTCGCTGTTCATGATCAAATGGGCCTAGAACACAATGCAAAAATCAAGGCAGATCAGATGTGGCAAGCGGCTTTTCATGCTTATATCAGAACCCATCCCGTGCGTGACGGGGGAAGAGCTCGAGCAGAAATGCGGGTGCCTCCTCCAAAAAAACCGGAAGTGCGTACCCAAGAAGCTTTATCTTTTGCACAGCAATTGCTGAGCTCTATTCCCTCTGATGCCCCTATAGATTTCCATCGCACAGCCTTACGCGCCCATTTACTGGCACGTGTTTTAATGGAAACAACACAAGCCGTTGGCCCGAGCCCGGAAGCCCAAACTCGTGCAAGAGTGCTGGCATTTTCTTTATTGAGCCTGTTTGGGCAATTTACACAACAAGACCAAGTCTTGATGCAAGCAGGCTTGAGCATCCCACCGCGAGAGGCCGGTTTTCATTCACGCCTGTAGAAAAAATTGCAGTAAAACCCGTAAATTTACGGAATGTTTTTTTACTCTTTAGGTCTCATAATTACTGCTCTTGCTAGTATCAAATGCAAGTTAATGTTTAACGAAAAGGGGAATACTATGTCGGATGATAAGAAAAAAGCAGAGCAATGTGTCAAAGATCATATGAGCGTTGGAAAAATAGGGGACGTCGTTGCTGTCAGTGCTCTAGGAGGAGCTGCAGCTGGAGCAAGAGCGGGTGTAGCGGGTGCATTTTCTGGGGCTGCGCTTGGAGGAATAATTGGAGCCGTAGGAGAAGTAACAAGTCAAGTTCGTGCGACAAGTGATTGTCTTGATAAGAGCCGCGCTGATGATAAGAGCCGCGCTGATGATAAGAGCCGTAGTGGTGGTAGCGATAAGGGCGATGGTGGTAGCGGCAAGGGTGGTGGTAGCGATAAGGGCGGTGGTGGTAGCGGCAAGGGTGGTGGTAGCGATAAGGGCAGTGGTGGTAGCCGTAGAGACCGGGACGACTGGGGCATGAGGCGGTGATAAAGGTTGCCGCTCACACAATGTGATTATAATTATGATGGGTCGAGGAGCAAAAATGGCTAATGGTGATGAAAACTGGAAAAAAACAGCGATCACTGCATTTGCAGGAGCAGCCATAACTGCAGCTGGTTCAGTCGTTGGGTATAGGATAGCTCATGCTGCAATTGATTTAGGAGGTATAGCAGCCACGACAATATGGGATTTTTGTTGTGCTAGCAGACGAGCTGAACCAGTGAAAGTAGACGATAAATCTAGTGAGCACACTAAAACATCATAAAAGGCTCAAAACAAGCCAAAGTGTTGCGAATATTAACTTTAAACAAAAGGAGGATAAAATGTCATATGGATCATCAGAAGATAAAAAACCTGGAACTACGGTAAAAGTTGTAGATGTAAGGCCCACAGGGACAGGGCATATTGATGTAACAGCCCGTGTAGAATATACCACCAAAAGTGCTACCACTTTCCATGCGCAACACACACATGGCACAGATGGTCATCGTGGTACTACTTCTGTAGGTTTCAGCATACCTCTCGGTAGAGGTGGAAGATAAAGTAGAGATGATGGTTGTCCATCAGTTAAAATAAAACCGGTGAGTTTCTCAATAAAGGAGCTCACCACTGTGATCAATTATGAATTGAACGGGAGAAAAATGATGGCAGCAGGAAGAGCGGCTGGGTCCGCTATGGAAGGAGCTGGGGCAGCAAAAGATTTTTACGACCACTTAAAAACTACAGAGTGCTTGGCCCAAGATGTTTTGGCGAGTCAAGCGCGCGCTCCCAAAGGGCCAGATATTATTACTCAAGGGCCAAAAAAATCAGTGCCTTTTAAGGATTATCGGGAGGATTGCAGACGTCATGAGCGTAATGTTGGAAACAGTAATGGCGGATGTGTGATCTTGTAGCATC
>CAYGFJ010000172.1:2226-3931 GCA_964349115.1 uncultured Francisellaceae bacterium | reverse complement strand
TTTTTGTGTCATGGGATCATCAGGATGCCCGGCAACTTCACATGAGATATGCGTCTCTCCATTCAGTTCAGAGATCACCATTTGTCCGAGTTCGCCAATATCCACATCTCGAAAAACATAGGCAACCCCATTTTCTACTTCGAGCTGGTACGATGTAACATTGGGCGGCAGAAATCGATCTTCTTTTGGCGCTTCCCTTTTTTTGGCTTTTCTTTCCATTGAGAGAAAGTCTTTTTGTGCTAAAAAATCTAAAGCGACCGCCATATCAGATTTAGCCAGAATGCTATCAATAGAATGTGGTTTAAATTCTTTGGCCAAAAAGATAATTTGCTGACTAACCTGGATCAATTCTTGTATGCTTTTTTCCAGCTCATCGATCGATGTTTTTTGCTGTGCGGTAAGCTGCTCTTCTTTGCGCCATTTTGTACATTGATTGATAAAACAGGGGCAGGCTTCCTGTTGGGAGGTATAAGCTTTAATCGTTCTATCTAAAGTGGCATCATCCAAGATGTGTGGCTTGAGCTTACATGATTCAAAATTAGCCAGTTGAGTCAGCGCCTCTTGCAGTTGCTCTTTGGAAGATTTCAAAAGCATAGGCAAGACTTCCAAGCCATAAAAGTTTTGGGATTTCATAACGGAGGTCTCTATTGCAGATGGTGTTGCACATTTTCTTATTTTTATTGCTGAATGTCCATTCAGGGGTTGCGAGGTTGGATCGAGCGACTAGATTATTCCAGTCGCCCCCTCTCCTCAGAACCCACCGTGCCCGACTAAGGCAATGGGCTCCCAGATAGGTCATGCCTCTTCAGAATTTAAGCTGCTAACTCAAATGTAGAGCAAAATCTGGAGTCCTTGAAGCTGAAAGTGACCCTTGCTCCATCCAACTCAAACAAGCTATACTTATTGTTACAATAATGAAGGATCATTCTCATGGGGCGCCCTTTTAATTCAGGCAAGTTTGGTCGTCCCACAAAAGTCATTCGCGTGCCTTGCGATCGGGTGGGGGATGTTTTGGAATATTTGGATGGAAGTGGTTCTTTAGAGCTGCCGCTGTATGTGTCCAAAGTTGCTGCGGGGTTTCCATCTCCAGCAGAAGGGACCGTTGATCAGCGGATTGATTTGAACAAATTCTTGGTGCGCAAGCCAGCTGCGACCCATATTGTGCGCGTCACAGGAGACAGCATGATCAATGTTGGGATTTTTCCAAATGATTTGTTGATTGTCGACCGGTCTGTTGAAGCAACGCATAACAAGATTGTCATTGCAGTGGTCGATGGGGACATCACTGTAAAACGTCTTTATCGCCAGAACGGAGTGGTTCGACTTCTTCCTGAAAATGAGGCTTATGCGCCCATTGAAATCAAAGGGGAGTTGGAAATCTGGGGAGTGGTTTTGCATGTCATCCACTCGTTTGTGGAGTCTACTGCCTCATCATGACGGTTTATGCTTTGGTGGATTGCAACAACTTTTATGTTTCCTGTGAGCGGAGTTTTAATCCAAAACTTCGTCAACAGCCAGTGATTGTCTTGTCCAGCAACGATGGCTGTGTAGTGGCTCGGTCAAATGAGGCCAAAGCATTGGGCATCAAAATGGGCGTGCCCTATTTTCAAATCAAAGGCTTGGTGGAATCAGAGCGGGTACACGTCTTTTCGTCCAACTTTGTTTTGTATGGCCGGAGCTGCTTCTTGAGCAAATCTTTCTGTAT
>CAYGFJ010000172.1:0-2216 GCA_964349115.1 uncultured Francisellaceae bacterium | reverse complement strand
GGTCATGAGTATTTTGGGGGAATTTAGTAATGAGATGGAGGTCTATTCCGTCGATGAAGCTTTTTTAAATCTTGAGGGTTTTTTGGGTTTGAAGTCTTATGCGGAAGAGATGCGTGCTCGGGTGCTGCAGTGGACAGGCATTCCTGTATCGATCGGAGTGGGGTCAACCAAAACCATGGCCAAGCTTGCCAATGGCATTGCCAAACAGCACATGCGCTCCGGTATTTTTAGCTTGCTTGACGAAAATGTTCGATTACGTGCTTACCGAAAACTGCCTGTGAATGAGGTTTGGGGCATTGGGAAGAAAACCGCACAATGCCTCAACACTCTGCAAATTTTTACGATTGAGGATTTTGTAAAAATAGACCCCAGCCACTTGCGTCAGCAACTTAACATTGCTGCAGTCAAAACTCAGAGCGAGCTTCGAGGGATTTCCTGTATTGCTGAAGGGGAAAGAGACCAAGAGGCCCAGTCGCTCACGTCTTCTCGCAGTTTTAGCAGAGCAGTCCAATCATTGGATGAACTAAAAGCCTCCGTCACCCTCCACATTTCCAAAATCGCAGCCACCCTGCGTAAAAACAAAAGGGCTATTCGCAGCCTCTATGTTTATGCTGAGGCCAGCCGATTTGCTGGAAGTCCCTTTCATTTTGGTTGCACAGTCAGTCTGCCTTATTCAAGCAGCTCCACCGCCCCCCTCCTCCAAATTGCCCTCTCTGGCCTCACCTCCATTTATGACCCTTCAGTCATCTACAAAAAAACAGGAATCCTGATTCAAGAACTGTTGCCCGAAGGCCATTTGGCACAAGACCTTTTCACCCCAGAGGAAAATCCTCGCCAACAACAGCTCTCTCAACTGATGGATCAAGTCAATGCCAAGTTTGGCCGCGACCAGCTGTTTCCTGGCTCAATGGGCATTGCACGCGATTGGTTGCCCAATCACAGTCAGCGGTCTCGGCATTTTACGACTTCACTGCATGAGGTGATGGAGGTGAGCTAAAATTTCTGGGCGCCTGATTCTATTTTTACTGAATTAGCGTATACTACTCGCACTAAATAATTAGGATCCGAAATGCCCCATATTTTGAATGATGCTGCAGTTGAAAGTAAAATTATTACCCTGCGCGGCCAGAAGGTAATTATTGATAGCGATGTTGCTGCACTTTACGATGTAGAGACACGTGAAATTAACCAGGCAGTCAAAAATAATCCAGAAAAATTTCCAGATGGCTACGTCATAGAACTCGACAAAAATGAATGGCTTGGATTGAAATCAAAAATTTTGATTTCAATCCCAAAGGGCGGGAGGGTCACACCACCAAAAGCTTTTACAGAGAGAGGCTTATACATGTTGGCCACCATTCTAAAAGGAGTCAAAGCAACGGAAACAACCCTTAGAATCATTGACACTTTTACAAAAGTACGCGAAGTGGGCCAAATTGTTAGCCATCTCCCTACCGTGCAAGACAACGAGCCTGAATACCAAAAATTAATGCATCGTGCGGGTGAGCTTATTTCAGACCTCATTGTGCCTGAAGAGCTGGACTTCCATGAAACAGAATCAAGCATTGAGTTCAACTTAGCATTGGTGAAGTTCAAATACTCAACTAAGAAAAAAATGAAACGAGGATCATGATCTAAGGTATAAGGTATAAGGGGTCGGCGTAGCATGTTTTCTTTTGAAGAGATTAAAAATTTTCATAAACTTGATTTCTTGAAGGGGAGCTCAGCGCTTACACTTCATTCTAAAGTTCCCATTACATCTCCTTCTGACGAAGGAGAAATCAGTTTCATTTGTTATAAGCACATCGAGTCTAATTCAACAGCATATTTTCTATCATTCATAATAAACAGCAATAGCAAATCCACGATTGCATTTCTGATGAACTATATCTTATTAAATTATGAAACAATCATGCTCAAAGCGGTAGGAGGAATATCGGTTAACCCAGGTAATCAATACGAGAAGAGCCTTGGAGTTACCCAGGATGTTTTTTCTAAAAAAATCTATTTTTACACCATGGTTGATGAATGCCCAACTTCAATTCCAAGCAATCAATCAATTAGCGTTTCTGTTCGAGGACCCGCATTTTTTAAAAAGCAAGGGTATCTACATCCAAAAGCTTTTATTTCATACTCCTCTGAAGATGTCGTCATTGCAGATAAAATTGTAAATGAACTGATGATGCTAGGCTGCCCAATTTGGTACGATCAAGATC
>CAYGFJ010000171.1:1884-3933 GCA_964349115.1 uncultured Francisellaceae bacterium | reverse complement strand
GTTTTATTTTATTAATGAGGATAGGGAATGTTGGCAGGTTCAAAAAATGTGGCAATCGCAATTCAAGCGGCAATCGAAGCCATAAAGACAGGTGTTCTCAAAGACAATTTGCCCATTGGGCTGCTGTCTCGATTCATTGAGGGGGAGCAAAACCCTGGCAAAAAACAGGCCCTGATTAGACGGATTTTGGAACAGGCTTTGGAGCCATTGTGCACTTTGCTCTGGAAACCTCAGTGTATTTTTGAAGGCATGGCTTTGCTCAGGATATTGGCAGAGGAAAGCGATGAAGCGCAGCGTGAAAAATATTGGAAACCGTATTTAGAGAGGCTTTGTGCTCGGATGCGACATCCAGGATACAGGGGATTGAGATGGGTGGCCCTTGGCCTTGCAAGATGTGAAAAAATGATGCGGCACTTTCCTGCTTTTCAAGCTGCGATCTATGCTGAAGGAGGCCTGCTCGATGCATTGTATAAAGATCTTCCAGAAAATCCGACCGTAAAATATCAATTGCTTTTGCTTTTACAATTTCTTCCTGATGATATACAGCGAATCAGGATGCTTGATGCAATCAAAGCGGAGCGCAATCCTTATATTACATACCAAGATGTCCTTGAAGATGAAAAGCGTGAAAATTTGATACCGCTGGCCATTCCTGAACTGGTGTACTGTTTGAGAGCGGATCATCCAGGGATTCAAGAATGGGGGGTGATTTCCATTGCGTGTTTGTTTACTGAAAATGAAGAAATAACACGCGAGCAAATGTGGGAGATGTTTCAAAACACTGAATTGCTCAGCAACCTTAGTGCATTGCTGCTCACAACAGAAATGTCGATTATACAAGATAGAGGGGCTGGAATTATTCAAAATTTAGCCAGTATTCCTGAGTGTCTGCCTCTCATTGCGGGCAGTCATGTGATCCCTGCCTTGTTGAAACAATTTGCCTCAAAGGATGATAAGGTGTGTGAGCGGGCGCTGATGGCCTTGCTCAATCTTTATGATAGTCCAGAATGTTTATCTAAAATGATTGAAGTGGGAATGGGCGCGGCGCTGCTCCGTTTTGTATCGCATAGAGCTAAGGGCTTGGAAGGTTCTCAGATCTGGCAGGCTGGAACGCTGCTGTTGACCCATTTATTTCCTCTCTTGACTGATTCTGAAAAGATACACGCAATGCCTTACTTGTATCTGCTCTTGCAAATGGATGGAGACTGTCAAAAACGGATTAACTGTGTTCAATTAGGCAAAGCATTAAAGGCTTTGCCTGCAGGCATGAATGATCGAGATCAAGGCTTTCAACGCATTCTTTTAGGATGCCTGCAACCCAATCCCATGCTGATTCAAAAATTGATAGCGTCTCTGCAGTCAGAAGAAGTCCGGGTTCGTTTGCAAGCGCTGACTGATTTAGAACAAGTTATTTTTAATCGAGAATGGGGGCTTTCACTTCCCAGTCTTTCAATTGGTGCTGTTCTCAAAGATTATCTGGAACGGACTTTCGAAGAAAAGGAGTTGAATCATGAATGGGCTTTGGAAGTGCGTGCATTGGCTCGTGTATTTACCATTGTAGGGCCAATGGATGGATGGAGTTTAGAAGATTGGCAGCGCTTATTTAAAAAAGCGATTGACCACAAGATTGCTTTTTTTATTGCATCCGAAATAGATCAGTGGAGTTCTCTTTTGATGGCGGCTCGCCTTCCTAAAATCCAGGCGCTGATCATCAAAAACTTGCTGATTCTCCTGGATGATACGCCTCAGTGGGATGCCAATGCCCTGACACTTGTGAATGCAAATATCATTACTTTATTAATGGACCTGGCAAAGACTGACGTCAGTGAGGAAGTAGGCGCTGATCTCAGTCTCGTCATGCAACAACTGAGTAAAGGTCCTCATAAAAAGGCACGGGAAGCGGAGGAAGCGGAGGAAGCGGCAGCGGCAGCGGCAGTGGAGGCGGCGGCGGCCGCTGAAGCCCTCGAGACGGCTAGAAAAGAAGCCGCTCAAGCAGCCAGGAGAGATGCCAGAAAAGCAGCGGCTGTAGCCGAGGAAACACGTCGGATT
>CAYGFJ010000171.1:0-1874 GCA_964349115.1 uncultured Francisellaceae bacterium | reverse complement strand
GGATTGAGAACGCTGAGCGAACAGCCGCGTTGCATGCGGCAAAAGAGGATAGTGACAGGCGGGCCGCTGAAGCGATGAGGGCACAAGAAAAAAGTCGTGAAGAAACTTTTGCTAAAGAGATTGAAGCCCTGAAGCCAAAGCTGCGTCAGTCTAATGAGGTTTTGTCAGCGCAGTTGGCAGGTTTGCCTGAACAACAATCGCTGGAAAAAGTGGTCGCTCAAATGAACGCTGTACTGCGCGAAAGAACACTGTTGGCAGAGCGTCCTCTCGCAGAAATATTGAAGTATATCGATGACAGAACATCTCAGTCTACATGGGATTCCAGGCAGGAATTTATTAAACAATTGCAAAGCAAATCAGCGACAGTGAAAGCAGCGTTAAATGCTAAATTAGCAAAGCTTGGGCAGATAACGCCAGCACTGAGTGTGGATGATTCTGAAGGATCTTCCGAGCCTTCAGAATCGGTGAGGGCAGCCAGTCCCGTTGCAGCGTCTGCTTCCGGCCCAGTTGAGTCAGCCGCTGAAGCAAAAGGGCCTGGCGCTGAGGCTATGACGCGAACACCTGTTTCACCACCTCACGAGATTATCTTTGTGAGGCCCGCAAACGGTTTGGCTCCAGGGACCTTTGAACGACCACGGCCTGCGTTGCAACAGCTGAAAGATGGATTTGCTTACCAAAGCAGTGCTTGCTCTCGATCTGATCGAGATGTGTTTTACATTAAAAAGTATCAGCACCTGAGAGAAATCGTCAATAAAACGCTGCCTGAAAAAAAGGTTCAGAAAAATGAAAGAGCCAGAACCCTGTGGTCACATTCTGGATTTTTGGTATTGGCCAAAGACTTCCCTGTAAATTTCAATCATGAACTGATTCAGCTTGTTTACTGGGATGCAATGCATCCAGGAGACGCTTTAACTGTAATGCATGGGGTCATCAGCAGTCCAAGAAAACTGGATTTTGCTTGGTCTACAGAGACTGAACGTTATCTTGAAAAAGTGATTGCGGCCGTCCATGCGCTGACTTCAGATTTGGCAGAGGTGAAGGACATGCAGGCGCAGCACATGATTTTGGCTGATCTGGGGCGTGCCTATGATCAGCTTGCGGTTTTGGCCCCAGATCATGAATGCCTGAAAAAAGTGGTGGGAGTAAACTTAAGAGGCGAGAAAGTCGATATCAAGAGGATGCTGCATGACTGGAGCAATGCATTTTTTCATGAGGGCGAGTCTGCACACAACTATGCAGCAGAAAAAGATGACAAGCATGTGCGTATTATTGAGCGCTTAGCAACTCGGGGAGTGGAAAAGCCCATGACGCCGCTTGTTCCTCGAAAACCCATAGCCCTTTTTAGCAGTGGTGGTGGCGGTGGCGGAAGTGCCTCTGTGGCTGGAGAAGGATTGGAGGATGCCGAGCGAGCTTCTTTAGAGGAATATTATAATAGCCCCGATTACCGTGCTTATGCAGCAGCAGTGCGATCGCTTGGTTTTGGTATTCAAGAGGTCCGCTCAGATGGCAATTGTTTTTATAAAGCGCTGTATGAACAACTGCAGGCCAGGCTCCCTGGTTTTCTTGACCCTGAGGTGAATGCAAGCAATGCCAGTGCTTTTTTAAGAAGAAAGGCCTGCTCACATTTAGGAGGTCTTATTAATGGGTGCACTGATGAATTAAGGCGGCGTCGCCTCAATCAAGCCTGGGGTCGAGCAAACACAGATCACGCATTTGCTGAAGATGAAATTATACAAGCCCTGGCAGCAAAATTAGGAATTGGCATTGTTGTCATAAGAAATACACCCGAAGCAACTGGGAGAGCTGAGGACAACTGGACCTTTGTCAATTCAGGCAAAAATCTTCCTGTGGTGTATATTGGCCACCCCCAAGCG
>CAYGFJ010000170.1:0-3948 GCA_964349115.1 uncultured Francisellaceae bacterium | reverse complement strand
AAACATCGATTTTACCTGAAACGTGGTAATGGTCAAACTCACAGCGAAAGCTCCAGTTGCGTTTTTCGTCTTGGGGGATGGCCCAAATGGTTTGCCAGACTGTGCCAACTTGCTCTGGGGTGGCGGGTTCTACGGGAAAGACACGGTAATTGCCATTGGGGATGGTCACTTTGGTAAATCCATCGGGTGGCAAGGTGTCGCTTGAAACGGCGCAGCCAATGATCATGGAATAAAGGCCTTCATTGTTTTTGCCTTCGTTTTCAAAATGGGTGTAGATGGCGTACAGATCAGAGCTCAGGGGATTGGGGATCTGGGCCATGCGATTTTCGGCCATGAAACGCTCCCAGAACGGTGGAATTTCTTGAAAGGAGCGGCCGTTGTCATTGCTGGTGCGAAGCTCCAGGCCAATGATGTGGGTGGGATTTGTAATCGTCTGATGCATGATAGAAATTCTCCTATTGTCATTCCCGCGAAGGCGGAAATCCAGGCTAAAATCATAAGGCCAGGCAAAGCAAAAAACTTGATATTTTGTCTACACTTGCTTCATCGGAATATAAATATCAACAGCATCGGGATGGTAAATCTCAAAGTCAAAGCCCGGCGCACGATAGCTGTCATTTTCGGGAAACCAAGTCCCATAAATGTAATACCAGGCCTCTTTGATACGATTCATTCGATGGCAAGTGAATTTGGCATAATGTGCACTCGGCATCACATGTGAAACCAGCGCTTCTGCGGGGTTGATACAAGCATCTGCACGGCATCCAATGGCATAGTCAAAATCGCTTTCATCCGTCATGTGGGTATAGACCCCAAAAATGGGGGTGTCTTCGAGCCTAAAATGCTTCTCCAGCCTTTTTTCAGAGAAAATAGCATTGAAAAACTGTGGAATATCGATGGCCTGCTGCTCATTCTCCAGCGTTGTCCGTATTTGAAATCCTTGGACTTGCGTTTCTTTGTAGAGGACGTGGTCCAATGTCAGTTCAAAATCCAAATCCAGTGGAAGACGTGTGGCGTATTTCCCAAGAATATCGAGGGGTTCAAACAGTGCGAGTTCTTGACGCGTCTGTCTAAAAGTACGGGGATTCATTCCATAATGCTTTTTAAACGCACGGGTAAAGGACTCATGGGTTTCATATCCCGCCGTGAGCCCAATGTCAGTGATAGACAATGGGGTGCAATGCAATTGATATGCTGCCTTCGATAAGCGGCGCCGCCGAATGTATTCTTTCACTGAAAACCCCGTCATGCAGTAAAAAACGCGGTGAAAGTACGACAATGACTTGAATGCTGCTTTGGATACATCGGTCAAAGAAATCGGCTGATCGAGGTTTTCCTCAATGAAGTTGACGGCATTTTGTAGATGCTTGTAGTGTTTTAGGTGGGGCATAGCAACCACTCCCTGACTTTTGTGACATCGGGACGTTCTTTTGGAATATCAGGCGACAGTAGATGAAATGCAAAGGGCGCATGGGTGCTTCGGTCGCCGAAGGGGAGGGTTAAGCGTCCGTTGGCCAGGTCTTTTTCGACAAAAGATTTGGGAACACAGGCCAGGCCTAGACCATTTAAGGCCGCTTGAATGGCTTGCAGAGTGTGGGGGACGTGTAAGATTTGGGTGGCGATGGGCGTGGGTTCATGGTGTTCCTCACACCATTTGCTCCAGGCGATTTTACGTTCAGAATCATTGACTTCAATATAACGAGCTTCCCCTTTTTGGAAGATGGCAAGATAAGCCAGTGAACAGATGGGAATCCATTCTTCGGTCAACAGAACATCCGCTCGCGCGCCAGGCCACGGGCCGTCACCATAGGCAATTGCCAAATCAGTGTCTTCGGTCTCAAAGCGCACGCTGCGCATGGGGGTGGAAATGCGGAGGTCGATGTCAGGATGTTGATCCTGAAAGTCCTGCATTTTGGGAATCAGCCAGTACATGGCATAAGTGGTGGGCAGATTCAAAGTCACGCGATGATTGCCATAAGACTCCAGCAATTGGCGTGTCGCGAAATGTAGGCCCTGAAAAAAAGTGGAAAGTTCCTTGGCATAGTCGCGGGCTTCCGGCGTCAAATTGATTTTATTGTTGCTGCGATCAATCAAATTTTGCCCGAGATAATCCTCAAGCTGCTTGATCTGCTGACTCACCGCCGAGCGGGTGACACACAACTCTTCCGCCGCCCGAGCGATGTTCTTGTGTCGGGACACCGCTTCAAACGCTTTCAGACTAAGGAGGGGTGGAAGAGAGGTCATATCGTTAGTTATTCTAATGATCAAGTTAGAATTATCCGCTGTATTTCTTTCAAAATCAATCTATAATGTAATTCATTGGTAAGTCATATTAATGGAGAAGAGCCAGGTGAATGCGATTTATATGATGATGACCCTGACTTTGTATTTGAGCTCGGTGACTTGGCTTGCATTATTGGTATTGATTACCATTGTGATTGTCACGTTTAATAAAAGGAGAGTTGCATCATGAAAAACAAACCCGCCTTGCTTGTCATCGATTTTATCAATGACATTGTGAGCCTTGAGAGTAAAGTTGCCCCCAATGCCGCTTTTGCCGCTGAGCATCAGGTCATTGAACATGCCAATCAGGCGATTGCCGTGGCACGTCAAGCGAAGATCCCCCTCATTTTTGTGAAGCTGGGGTTTTCGCAAGGCTATCCAGAATGTCCAGAGGGCTCTCCCATTTTTGCAGGCGCGAAACACAACAATCTGTTCCAATTGGGTACTTGGAGCACTGAGTATCACCCCGACTTAGACATTCAGGAAGCTGACACGTCCATCGTCAAACACCGTGTCAGCGCCTTTTATGGCACCGATTTGGAAACCATTTTGCGCGCCCAAGGCATTGACACCCTGATTTTGACGGGTGTCTCCACCGCCATGGCCATTGATCACACTGTTCGTGATGCCCATGATCGAGACTACAAAGTGATTGTCTTGGAAGACGCCTGTGCCGCTGCCACCCAAGCCCATCATGATGCGGCCTTACTGGTGATTGGGCGGATTTGTAAGATTATGAAAACTGATGAACTGCAAGGAGAACTAAAATGACCGATATCTGGAATGCCAAAACCTATTCGAAATTCTTGGATTTGCGGACACGTCCAGCCAAAGATTTGCTCTATGCGATTCCTGAATCCTTTCAGCCGAAAATGGTCTACGACTTGGGATGTGGGCCAGGGAATAGCACCATTTTATTGAAAGATCGCTGGCCTGATGCAAAAGTGGTGGGGCTTGATTCTTCAGTGGATATGCTTGCTCAGGCGAAGCGAGATTATCCTCAGCTCGAATTTGTCGAAGGCGATTTATCCAGTTTTCATCCCGATGAACACCCAGACTGTATTTTCTCCAATGCGGCCCTTCAGTGGGTGGGCGAGCATGACATTTTGATTCCCAAGCTGCTCCGTTTTTTAAAGCCCGGCGGTGTATTGGCGATTCAAATGCCCAACAATTGGCATTGTCCTTCACACCAAGTGACGATCCAAGTTTTGCAAGATCATACCCAATGGACGCCTCTCTTAAAAAGCTTACGTTATGGCCCATTGTTCTCACCATTTTATGAGGCCACGCGGTATTACGACATTCTTTCGGAGGCAAAGTCCTCAGGCATCCAGATTTGGGAAACCGAATACATTCAG
The DNA here is from genome assembly GCA_964349115.1 of uncultured Francisellaceae bacterium. Taxonomy (GTDB): domain Bacteria; phylum Pseudomonadota; class Gammaproteobacteria; order Francisellales; family CACEW01; genus JAJZUD01. The sequence continues at coordinate 307 of CAYGFJ010000170.1, read as the reverse complement.
GAAGTTGGCGATCATCAAGGTGTTTTCAACTGGGTGCAAGGCACAGGATTGCGGCCTGTTCTCTCGCAAATGAGTGCGTCCGATCAGAAAGAGTTTGAAGAAGCCTATGTTGCAACTGTTTCAAAAGCCTATCCCCTCCAGAAAAACGGGAAGGTTTTGTTACCGTTTCGGCGCTTGTTTATGGTGGCACTGAATGCCTGCAGCACCATTGCGCTTGCGTCGTGAGGATTTGATTCAGCCTGCCGTGTGACACTTTCAGCCCTTCAGTTGACGATTAGGTTCATGTATATTCATCCACTTCAATTCA
>CAYGFJ010000169.1:0-3969 GCA_964349115.1 uncultured Francisellaceae bacterium | reverse complement strand
CCCTACGGTCCAAGCTTTTTAAAGTATTGGCCTCCGACCATCGTGTAGGCGTCTGCTTGCCCTCGAGCGTGGGCGGCGTGATGACCTTGCTCACTTTGCTGTCTCTGGGGAAGACCCTGGTCAACTTGAATTACACTGCTTCGTTGCCTTCCCTTCGCGCAGCGATTGAAGAGGCGGGGCTTAAGCATGTCATCACTTCCAGACGCTTTTTGGAAAACCTCACAAAAAAAGGCTTTCCCGTCGAAGGAGTATTTGAAGGACTCCAGATTTTGTATTTGGAAGACATCAAAAAAACCATTGAGCAGAAAGAGCTTTTAAAAAATTTCTTGATTGTGAAGCTGGCACCGGTTGCTTTGTTGAAACTGATCTTGGTCAATCCCATTGGTTCCAATCAAGTCGCAGCCATTTTATTCAGCTCTGGCAGTGAAGGCAAGCCCAAAGGAGTGGAGCTGACGCATCGCAATATTGTTGGCAATGCGCGTCAGGCAGCAGAAGCTTTGGAAGCGCGAGCCGATGATGTGCTCTTGAGCATTCTTCCCATCTTTCATGCCTTCGGTTTGACGGCGACGACTTTGCTGCCTTTGATTGAAGGATTGACCATTGTCTGTCACCCAGACCCAACGGACACGAGCACCATCGGCACATTGACCGAACAATACAAAGCCACCATTTTGTGTGGAACCTCCACTTTTTTTCGCTTGTATGCCAAGGCGCGCAACATTACGCCTGACATGTTCAAAACACTGCGGATTGTGGTGGCTGGAGCTGAAAAGCTATCTCCAGAAGTGCGTGTCCTGTTTGAGGAGAAATTTAAAAAGACCATCTATGAAGGCTATGGCACCACTGAATTAAGCCCCGTTGCCAATACCAATCGCCCTGATACAGCCCATCAAATTCGTCATAAAATAGGAACTGTAGGCACGCCGATCGCAGGGACCATGGTGCGTATTTTAGATCCGGAGACCGATGAAGAATTGCCGATTGGCGAGGCGGGGATGATTGTCATCGGTGGCGTCAATGTCATGAAAGGGTATTTGCATGCGCCTGACAAAACCAGCCAGGTGTTGCTCTATCAGCATGGCATCCGTTGGTATAAAACAGGAGACAAAGGTCGTTTGGATGCCCAAGGCTTTTTGACCATTCTCGATCGCTATTCACGGTTTGCTAAACTGGGTGGAGAGATGATTAGCTTAGGGGCCATCGAACACCAAACACATCTCATGATTCGAAACGATGAGATAGAAGTGTTGGCCGTGGCGGTGCCTGATCTCAAAAAAGGAGAAAAAGTGGTGTTGCTGCACACAGGACCGTTGTCGTCCGATGCGCTATCCGACTTACTTCGCGCCTCTGAACTTTCCAATTTGATGCAACCCTCGCAGTATTTACGTGTTGCAGCCATTCCCACATTGGGCAGTGGCAAAACCGATTTTGCTGCAGCCAAAAAACTTGCGACTGATTCCCTCACACAATAAAAAGGAGAACATAATGAATTTTATAGAGAAAATAGATTTTAGTGGAAGAAAATATTTCGAAATTGGACAAACCGGATTTGATTTGATTCGCAACCCTCTGCTAAACAAAGGCTCTGCGTTTCCTGAAGATGAGCGTAAAGCATTGAATCTACAAGGTCTGCTGCCTTCTTCCGTCAGCAATTTAGACCTTCAAAAAGCACGGTCTTACAAGGTCTTTACAAGCAAAACGACTGCGCTTGAAAAATATATTTATCTGCGTGAACTGCAAGATTCCAATGAAACTTTGTTTTATAGTCTGGTCACTGAGCACATCACTGAGATGATGCCCATCGTCTATACCCCTGTTGTCGGGGCAGGGTGTCAGGCGTTCAGTCATATTTATCGGCGTCCACGCGGACTTTATCTGTCCTGTCCTGACAAAGCTTCTTTGCATCATATTTTTTCCCACCCACAGTTTGATGACGTGGAAGCCATAGTGGTGTCCGATGGCGAACGCATCTTGGGCCTGGGCGATCAAGGCGTCGGTGGAATGGGCATTCCCGTTGGGAAGCTGGCTCTTTACACCGCCTGTGCAGGATTGCATCCTTCGGGAACTTTGCCTATTTTGTTGGACACTGGCACCAACAACCCCAATTTACTGCATGATCCCCTGTACATGGGCTGGCGTCATGCGCGCGTGAGAGGGCAAGAATACGATGCCTTTATTGAAGCCTTTGTGCTGGCTGTCAAATCACGTTGGCCCAATGTACTTCTGCAGTGGGAAGACTTCGCACAGCAAAATGCCAACCCCATTTTGGCCCGTTATCGAGATCAACTCTGTACCTTTAACGATGACATTCAAGGCACCGCCGCCGTGGCCACCGGCACTTTACTGGCCGCCGTACAAGCTACTGGAACGCATCTGACAGAACAGCGTGTTGTGGTAGTGGGGGCGGGTTCTGCAGGATGTGGCATCAGCCATCTGATGATGCAAGCCATGATGAATGCAGGCTTATCTGAAGTGGAAGCCCGTTCTCACTTTTACTTGATCGATGCCCATGGGTTGTTGGTCGAAGGCAGCCCTGGTTTATTGAATTTTCAAGAGCCCTTTGTTCAGAAAAAATCAGCCATTAAAGACTGGGCGCTTCGCAGTGGCGACTTTATTTCTTTGTATGATGTCGTTAAAAATGCCAAACCCACTGTTTTGCTGGGCGTGTCGGGCCATCCGGGATTGTTTACCGAAGAAGTCGTGCGCATGATGGCCTCCGGAGTCACGCGTCCCATCATTTTCCCGCTGTCTAATCCCACTTCGCAAAGCGAGGCTATTCCAGAAGATTTGATGAGATGGACGAATGGAGCTGCCGTCATTGGCACGGGTAGCCCCTTCCCTGATATCACTCGAGATGGCAGACCCTTTCGCGTCGACCAAACCAACAACGCCTATATTTTTCCAGGAATGGGTTTGGGAATTATTGCGGTCAAAGCCAAGCGCGTGAGCGATACCATGTTCATGGAAGCTGCAAAAGCCTTGGCCGCCGCCTCTCCTGCCAAGAACAGTCCCGATGCCAACCTGCTGCCTCCTTTAACGCAGATTCGTGATGTCTCGAAAAAAGTTGCCATCGCCGTTGCCCTGCAAGCCGTCAGTGAAGGTCTTGCCAAACCGATGTCTGAAGAAGCCGTGATCACTGCGATTGAGGAGACCATTTGGATGCCGAACTATCTTCCCTATGTGCGTGCCAGGGGTGTTTAACGACATATGTCGCAATTGTGTCGTAATTATACGCAGCGGCACATATTGTACGTCAGGCTGAGTACGTTTTTATGTTGAGCATTTTTACTGGATATACACTTTCAAGAAATGGCGGAGAGATAGGGATTAATTTGCAGTCCTGTAGGCCTTATAAAATAAGGATTTTTAAGATTTAACTCTCAAAAAAGCCCCCAATAAGGCCCCCAAAAAGTTTTGTCTAGAAATAACCCCCCGTTTCTCTCGTATGCTTTCGAGATCGTTTTGGCTTTTTGAGCCAGATTCAGTTTACAATAGGCTGATTTTAATCGCAAACGCTCGCTTTCAAATAAAATGGGAATCGAACCAAAATCCCAAAATATTCGTGGCGGCAAGTTTGCCCATGCGCTTGCTCAGCTCACAAGAAGACGAGATAATGGACTCAATCATTTTCAATTCGCAGAGATGCATGATATCTTCAAGTAATAATGCCGCCTTTAGCTCTTGCAAAGACTTGCAGGCACTAAAAGAATCATTCAAAAAACCTGTTGAACCGAGCAAGAAAAAACATCGCTCCAATTTTGAAGAGACCAAGCAGGCGCTGAAGCAATTGAAAAAAACATATCCAGTTGCTTTCAATGCGAATAAGCCTTTGCCGTTGGCACTTGGTGCTGCAAAAGAAATTGCAAAAAATCTGCCAGAGCTTGCCGCCCCAATATTGAGATTGGCGATGGCTATCTGGACAAAACAAGCAATCTATTTGCAAGCGGTGATTGTGGGTGGAGATCGTTA
>CAYGFJ010000168.1:0-3977 GCA_964349115.1 uncultured Francisellaceae bacterium | reverse complement strand
GACTTGTTCATCCAGGGTATTCGCCTTGCTCTGTGCAAAGCGCACTGCGTCGGCAATCAGTTCCTGATACTGAGGATCTGCACTTGCCTTCAAAATTAAACTGGGATTGGTGGTGGCATCCACCGGCGCTGCCGCCTTGATGGCCGCCACATCCCCCGTGTCTGCAACCACGGTGGTCATGCTGCGCAACTGAGTCAACTTATCCATGTCTTGCTTCCTCCTTCAGATTTTTGCACATCTTACGCGACCCAATCTGAAGCTTCAATTAAACATTTGATATGCTATTATAATCAACAGTCTTTATTTTGAGTGACCACTATGCCCGGATACAGCCTTTTCGAAACCCTGATCGCCCTGACCCTCTCCAGCCTAATCATGATTCTTTTAATGCAAAATGTCAGTGAACTGCTGCTGGCGGACTACCATCTTAAAATCCGCACTGAAGCTGAAGATGAAAGTATTTTAAGCCTGATCACCTTGGAGCATCAGCTGGACAAAAGCAGCCACTACCACATCCTTTCCCCTTCCAGCTTGCAGCTGACCGAAGACAAAGCGCAGCGTCTCTATCAATTTGCCCCCGACCCCACAACAAAAACCTTCGCCCTCTATCGTCAAGTGAATGACGGCCCTAAAGAAAAAGTGTTCACCCACCTCCCCAATCAAGGCCAATTTACCCTCCTCAAAGCGGGTACTTTGGAGATCCAACTGGGAGGGTTTGCCGTTGACTATGCCCATTCATAAAAAATCTGATGGCTTCATCCTCCCTTTGGTCGCCATTTTCATGGTGATCATCAGCCTCATCTTGGTCAATATGCTGGACACTGAGTCCCACTACGAATCCCTCCACACTGAGTTTGTCCATGATCAGCAATTGCGTAATACATTGCGCGACCCTGCCAAGGACAATATAATCCCACCCTCTTCGACACCCACCAGGAAACCTACACCATGACCACCCGCACACGCTTTGCACCCAGCCCAACGGGCTATCTCCACGTCGGCGGCGCGAGGACAGCGCTGTACTCTTATCTGGTCGCCCATCAAAACAAGGGACAGTTTATTCTTCGGGTGGAAGATACTGACCTGGAACGCTCAACACCGGAAGCAGTTCAGGCGATTTTGGATGGGATGGCATGGTTGGGTTTGGACTATGATGAAGGCCCGTTTTATCAAACGAAGCGCTTTCCCCAATATCTTGACATGGCGAAGCGATTGGTGGATGAGGGCACAGCCTATTATTGCAATTGCACGCGTGAACGACTGGACGCCTTGCGCGCCGATCAAACAGCCAAACATGAAAAGCCTCGTTATGACGGACATTGTCGCAGCCGAACCGACATTGATTTAAATCAACCCCATGTCATCCGCTTTAAAAATCCTGAAGCGGGCGATGTCCGCTGGAATGACCTCGTCAAAGGCGAAATTGTCATCGCCAACAAAGAACTGGACGACCTCATCATCGTGCGCAGCGATGGGGCCCCCACTTACAACTTCACCGTTGTCGTCGATGATTATGAAATGAAAATCACCGATGTGGTTCGCGGCGACGATCACGTCAACAACACCCCCCGTCAGATCAATATTTTGAATGCCCTGGGTGCAACCCTCCCGCGCTACGCCCACCTTCCCATGATTTTGGGTGAAGATGGCAAAAAACTCTCAAAACGCCACGGCGCAGTGTCTGTCATGGAGTACCGCAATCACGGCTATTTGCCTGATGCCTTGCTCAACTATCTCTTCCGCTTAGGATTTTCCTACGGCGACCAGGAAATTTTCAGCCGTCAAGAAATGATAGACCTCTTTCGCCTGGACAAAGTCAGTCCCTCCGCTGCCGCCTTCAATGTCAGCAAATTAAACTGGGTGAACCAGCATTACATCAAAACCCTCCCCTATGAAAAAATTGAATCGGAAGTCCTCTTCCACTTCGCCGCTGCGGGTATCGACCCCAAAAACGGCCCCCAGCCGAAAGATTTAATCCCCATCATGGTCGACCGCGCCCACACTTTGAAGGAGCTCGTCCAAAAAAGCATTTACTTCTACACCGACACCTACCCCATCGATGAACTGGCTGTCGCAAAACACCTGACTCCTGAAGCCAAGCCTGTTCTGCTCGCCCTCCATGACGCTCTCTCTTTGCTGACCGACTGGACCGCCCCCGCTATTCATCACATCATCCAAAACACCGCAGAACATTTAGGTCTCGGCATGGGTAAAGTCGGCATGCCGCTGCGCGTTGCCTTAACCGGCGGCACTCAGTCCCCCTCCATCGACGCCACCGCTGTTTTGCTTGGAAAAGAAAAAGTATTGTCACGCCTCAAAAATGCTGTACAATAATATTTTTTTATAATCTAGAGAGCCATGTATCAAAATATTTTTCGCACACAGGGCTTCCCTGACTTTTTTGCGGGATTAAGCCCTGAAACTGCTGCGGCTGTTTTCACTAAAACAATGACAGACCTACAAATGAAAGGAGTAGTGACAGGCCAAAGTTTTTCACCCACCTTTGAAAACAAAGAGCAAGCGCAACGCGCCTTTAAAATTGCTTGTCGCGCTGCCATTATTGATGCTATTCAAGGTACAGGGGGCTACACCATTTCTGACACCACCACAGAACTGCCCTCTATCGACACCTTTTTCCCTGATGAAATTCGACGAGCCTCCCCTGACAATATCGCCCGTTTTGCAAAAAGCCACCCCAATCTTCGCGAGTGGAATAATGCCTTTCAAAAAACCTATTATGATTTGGCTGCGCTGTCTGCAGAGCCTCCTGAATCAAAAGCTTCCCCTGATCACTGCGCACTGCCTGCCTGCCTCACTGTTGACAGTGCACGTTCCCATTCCTTGGATTTTTTAGCGTGCTGCCAAGCACTGCATCCCTACTCTGACGCCTTTCACTTATGGAAAGCCCTTCACGAGCTCAGCGTATTTTTAGAGGACACCATTGCCGCATTAAATATTGGCCGCCGCTGCTGCTGCCTTTCCTTTGCAAAGGAACCCCTCCAGCTCAATCTGGAAGTATTGCTCAATGAGATGCGCACTCACGGGCCCGTTTCAATTGAACAATTCAGTGCTTGGACACAGCGATTGAATGGGCAGTTGTATGCCATTCCTGGCCAATACACGGATTTACAAACCGCATGGCATGATTTATTGGACACACACACCTGGATTTTTCCATCACGCAAAGTGTCTTTCAGCGGGGAGGTACTGAGGACTATAAACCCAGCCAGAACTGCTGCGCTTTCGCGAGAGAGAGCGGGTATCTCAAGAATGGATGAAGAAAAACCAATAGGACTGAGGGTAGTGTAAGTGTTTTCCTCGCTGAGCACCGTTGATGCATCAGCGGGCAAGATAAAAGATGTTTTATATGGAAAATATACCACTCAATAAGCTCATCTTCCGCCCAGAATGTATCTTCTATTTTTTTAATTTTCTTAATCATTTTTTTGTAGGCTGTTGGAGTGACTTTTTGAAAGGAGGATTCCAACTGAGTTTCTAAGCCGCATTAAAAACCCTCCACCCCAACCCTCCTCCGCAAGGAAGGAGGGGGATCAAATTGCCCACGCGCCAGGCGCATTCAGTTTCGCCGACGCCCAAGAAATGCCAGAAGCCCCAGTGGGCCAATTGCCTGTCGCCTCAGCGCCACCGTTGCCGGTGGGTGTGAAACATGAAGCACTGAAAGAGCCAGTGCTGGGATAAAGACCATTTGACAACCAACCTCTTCCCATGTAAAATCACAATTTAATCTGATCATATTAGAAATAACTTGCCCTCTGTCACCCAGCCTGAACACGATGCCTTTTTCAAGCGATCCTTGCAAAACAAGGCGATTGCCATTGATTTCTTTAAAGCGCACTTGCCTGCAGACATTCTGAAGCGCATCGACTTTGCCAGTTTGAAACTGACCGAGAAAAGTTTTGTAGCCAAAGATTTGAAGCAGTTGCATTCAGACTTGATTTATCAATGCCTGATTGATG
>CAYGFJ010000167.1:0-3986 GCA_964349115.1 uncultured Francisellaceae bacterium | reverse complement strand
AGGCTATGTCATGAAAATACACGTGGACTTGAGGGCGCATCCCCCTATCTCACCTTGATTGGAGAAATTGCAAATTTACTGTGTGCAGCACCATGCACGCTGGATATCACAAAGGCTTTGAAGCAGGTGTTGTTGCGAATCATCAATGGAAGCGCTTCACTCACCATTCTAGAGGCAGCAGCCATGGTCAAGCGTTTTCGCCTGGATGAGAGCGGTCTCCTCAATACAGTGCCGCTCACTGCATTGGCCATTGCGGTGTCAATGCCAATTCTTGGCGGTATCTATAGTCGAACTTTGCGAGAATTATTGATCTTTAATGCTGAGAGTACTGTAAAGACGGGCTATGCTGAGGTGGACTTGATTCAGCTCTCAATGTTAAATGCCATCACTCCCAGGCCCAATAACCAAGAATGTCTTGCAGCCATTGATGTGATCAACACCTATGGCCAGCCTTATGGTTATGCAGCAGATCGAAGAGAAGTAGAGGGGCAACCCATGTTGGTTTTGTTTAAAACAGATCGTCCTGGGCAGCAACTGTATCGTGATCATGATGATATTTTTCTCGCCTCTCCAACAGGGTCTCAAAGTCTTGAAAAATCTCTTGTTTCTCCAATGTCCCCAACCAGTCCAAGTAGGGTAGGGGTAGGCTTTTTAAGTTCGCCTTCTCCAGAGCCCCCCCTGTCAGCACCCGTTGCGGTGAAGGCTACCGTTTTTGAATCCTATCAGAGGAGAGGAGCAGCACCCATAGCGGACGAGTTGAAGCCAGGACATCCTGCTGACGGACGTTCTTCAAGTGCCACCTCTGCAGTGGGCAGTGTGGTCAGGCACTTTTCACCGGTTCATGATGCATCCCCTTCAGCGGCAGGCACAGGAGGGACCAGAAGTGCCAGTCGTCCGTCCACACCAAAACCCATGATTGAAGGCGATCGGGGCGGCTCTGCTGCGATGGAGGAGGGAGCGCACTGCGTATGAGAGGACGGAGCACTGCAAAAGTCAGCGATATCATGGCTGGAGCTGCAATACTTCAACAGCTGCGTGTAGCTGAAGACCCTGCTTTGTGCGCTTTGTATGCTGATTTGCAAAAGCAGTTAGCCCTACATCAAGGTAATGAGCGCACTGCATTAATACATGCTTTGGTTTTTGATGTTCAGGCACGATATCAGGTTTTGTTTGGCACCCCGCGGTCTTGTTTTATTTTTCATGAAAAACCACTGCCAGCAGTCGGCTTGATGCGTGAGTTGCTTGAGCGCTATCAGCTGACTGAGCTGCTCTATTTTGCACAGCGTGCAGCAAGGGCCTCAAAAAAAGAATTTGTGGCTTGTCAGAAGATCATTCGTTGCATCGCCCATTTCCCTGACAGCCCGCGCCAGGCCTTGATTGCTGCGTTTTGTCCAGAACGTTTTGCAGAAGAGGTGGGGCTTTCTTTAAATGAAACAGAGCAAGCACTGTTTTTTCATTCCAAAGCGGATCCTCAATTTCTGGCATTGTTAGACCGCCAGCAGTTGCAAATATTGCAAATGACCTATGTCTTGCTTGATGAAATAGAGCGGAGCAGTCATCGCTCTAATCCAGTCTATATTTTAGCACTGGAGAATATCTGTGAAAAAATTTATGCCATGATTCAGAAGCCCCATCGATGGGCTATGGGTGAACATCCACTGACCCTTGCGATCACCGAAGGCCTCCCTGACAGTGCATCAGAATCCATTAAAAGAAGTATTGTGAACATCATCAATTGTGCTGGCAAAACACAAGGATGTGTGGCCACACTTGAAGATTCGTATGACAGCTCTCCATTTTCAGTCCAGAGGGAAATTACAATCGCTGTGATAGGCAGCCCAAAAATGCAAAAAGGGAGGTTGGACCCCACGGTCATGGATGAGGTTGTCCCCTTTCATCAGCCGCACGATGAGGACTCTCCACATGCCGGCCCAACCGTCATCCGGACGCAACTGAAGCAAACAGATTTTGAGATTGACGGGGCAGCTATGCGGCGTACTTTTTCTGATGAGACGGATGAAACTGAGTACCGAGCGTGACATTCCTTTGACGCATTAGCTATTTGTTTCTATGTATCCTCTATGAAAATCTACAAATCGCTCTCCAGAGACGACGAGCTTTGCTCTGCAGCTTTTTTTGGTGCAGAAAACCAGCATGCCATAGAACTATGGCGTAGGGATGGCAAGGAGATGGGCGAGTGTGGCAGGGGTGGCGTGGGGTATAATTGATCGCAAAATGTTAATAATCTGATAAAAGCAGCATCGGCTTTTTGCGCTCTCGCAAAGGCATGTGCGTCAAGCATGGTGGGCTTGGTCTTGCTTGCAATATATTCCAATAGCTCCAGTGGAATTGAAGTATCCAGGTGCTTTTGAAGGGAAAAGCGTGAGCGTCGCTTTTTTGTGACATAGTCCTCGCACAGATTGGTTAAAGTATCGCTCAGCGACGCACCCACCCGCAGCAGGCAATGCGAAAAATTATTGCTGCCGGTGGTGCACAATACGACGGTTTCATTTTTGGTGGCAGAGGGCCAGTTTAAAAGTCCAAGACCCGTGGCATCAGTAAAGTCAACGCCAGAAAAATCGACTGTCTCGAGGTCATGGGGGCTTGCGTCCCCCACTATCTTAACTTGTGCAAAGTCTTTATAGCCCGCTCTTAATAGCACAACAACTTGATCAGCGCTGAGCGTGGTGTGATAAAACATGCCTTTAGAATAATGCTTTCTAGAAAGTGTAGCCCGGCTTAAATCAGCTCCTTTTAATTCATAAACAGGGATACTCTGAGTGATTTCGCCCGTGATGAAGTCGTCCTGAAATCCAGGATCCAAATGCCTGCAACTGGCTGCATATTCAAAAGGAATGCTACGCCGACGTGGCAGTGGTAAAAATGCCCCGGTGCGGGCAGGTGCTATGGACTCCAACAACAATGCGGCCAAACGGTTTATTTTATCCGAATCAAGCCCTGCACCGACTGTGCTTAAATCAAATTCAACAGTGCCCGTTTTGCTCTTCAGTGTAGCCCTGTAGGGAGGAGGTGTTGTGGCAATCAATCGCTCTGTATTGGCAAAAGCCTCTGGAAAAGTGTGTTCGACCAATGTGGAGACACGATACCCAACAATTCGCTTGGGGTCTTCAGTGAAGAGAGGCAGGGGGAAGCCATTGGCCAGGCACAATAGATAGGGCAGCATCATACAAAACAGCCGCCCATTGCCATCTAAGAAAGGATGCAATCGCGCACATCTTTGACACAGTGTGGCGATGGCAATGAGTTTTTCTTTATCATCTCGTGCACTGGCGAGGTTATCTGTGTAATCAGTTAAAAATTTCAAAAACTGAAGCTCAATGCCTTGGTCGGTCGTGGCGGCGGTTTCGCAGCTTGTGAAATAACCGATTGAATCCACTTGGGGTCGATAGTAAAAAGTCATGTACTCATGAGGGGAGTTCAGATTTCTTGGAATAAAATCAGTCGATTCATACAGATGCGGCTGTACGGCTGTGACCGTCCCAAACAGAGAAATCTTGCCAGGGGCACTTTTGCCAGTCTGACGTTTGCCTTCACCCCCATAATTAGAGTCAAACAAGCAGCTGTGAAAAAGGAGTGCATGCACTTTGCAGAGCAAAGTCAGCCATTTTTTTGGGTCTGTTTGATCGAAAGGATGATCAGGATCGCGGGCAATTTTGGCAATCACCGCAAACACGAGGGCTGTGTCAGTTAGGTATTCTTTTGAATAATGAAGGAGCTTTTCAGTATTCAGCCTGCCAGGCACGGTGAAGTAGTCGCGTTGATCAATAAAATAGTATGACCAATATTGTCTGTTGATGGTCTCGCTTCCTGCAGCCATGTTTGTGAAATCCTATGCCGACGCTTGATCTTGACAGCCTTGTCATTTCTTCCTAAATTTAAACATGGAGGGCTCTTGTTTTGCAAACTATTTTGTCTTGGGTGATGTTGCTTGTATTGCTGGTCTGGACGCAAGAGCTGTGTGCGGG
>CAYGFJ010000166.1:0-4028 GCA_964349115.1 uncultured Francisellaceae bacterium | reverse complement strand
CCTTTACATTGTGATGATCGTGAATCTTAAGAAAAAAGGTATAGTCTCACGCCGTCCGCATTTGGAGAAGACTTGATATTGACGCCCCAATATATTGTTTGCTATAATTAACCTAATTAAACTTAGAGATTATTATAAGTAACATATGTCATATTCTCTCCTTACTAAAACAGCCCTTTCAATCTTAGGTCAGTTGATTAAAACAGGGCGGCAACAGAGACCCTGGTCGCAGAAAGAGTTAGCGACTCGTTTAGGTGTGACGCGTCAAACAGTGATGGCGATTGAAAAAGGGGACCCAGCTGTTGCAATTGGCAGTGTATTTGAAGCGGCAATGCTTGTTGGGCTGCCGCTTTTGGGGGCAGAAACGCCTCAGCAATTGACACAATGGCAAGCCGCTTTGATGGGGTTTCAATCACTTGTGCCACAACGGACCCACACACAAACTCTGGAGCTGAGTGATGATTTCTAAAGAAAAGCATGCAGGGGAAGCTTACGTCTGGATGTGGTTGCCTCAGGCGCTGACCCCTGTCGTTGTAGGCAAAATGGTTTTATTGAATGAGCGATATCACTTTAACTATGGACGAAGTTTTCTCACTCGAGCGGATGCCATGGCCTTATCTCCCTTTGAGTTGCCCTTAAAAACGGGAACCTTCTCCCCGGCAGGCTTGCATGAGATGCCCTCCTGTTTGCGTGATGCAAGCCCAGACGCCTGGGGTCGACGCTTGCTGGACTACCAATTTCCAACACTCAATCCCAATGAATTGGATTATCTCTTGTTATCATGCAGCGACCGTATTGGCGCTTTAGATTTTCAAACTTCTGCCACAGAATATCGCGCCCGCGAACCTGATCCCATTCACATTGAGGCAGTTGATGAACTTGCAAAAATGCTGGAAGAAAATCAGGCGATCAGCCCCCACCTTTTGCCAATTTTGCTGCATGGCACCAGCGTCGGTGGTGCACGACCCAAGTGTTTGATTGAAATGGATAATGAGGCCTATATTGCCAAATTTTCACTATCAACGGACCCTTACCCCAATATCCCCTTTGAGTATATTGCCATGCGCTTGGCTGCTTTGGTTGATATTGATGTTGCCCCTGTTGTTTTCAAAAAAGTAGCCGGACGGGACGTCTTGGCTGTCAAGCGCTTTGACCGAGTGAATATGCCAGGTGGAACAGCCCGCCGCCATTTGCTCAGCGCTTTGAGTCTCCTTAATTTGCACGAAATGGAAGCCCGTTATGCGCGATATCAAGACTTGGCCGACCTCATTCGTCAGCATTTTGATCAGCCAAAAGCTGCACTCACAGAGCTTTTCCGCCGCTTAAGCTTTAATGTTCTCATAGGCAACACTGATGACCACGCCCGAAATCATGCTGCTTTTTGGAATGGGGTCACTTTATCTCTCAGCCCTGCTTATGATTTGGCTCCTCAGTTACGCATGGGGCACGAAGCGCATCAAGCCATGCGGATTGACGGCACTCAAGGCAATGCTTCCACATTGGGCAATGTTTTATCCATTCACGAGCACTTTCTTTTAAGCCAAAAAGAAGCAGTCTCTTTAATTCAACATCAAATCGACATGCTTCGCCAACATTGGGTGAATTTATGTGATGAGGCGCGCTTGTCTCAAATAGAGCGCGACAGAATGTGGGGCAGTGTCATTTACAGCGATTTTTGTTTACAGGACTTTCCTCACGCTCTTTAGATCCTTCACGCTCACACAGGCGGCCTGCAAAGACAACACTACTGCCATCAGCAGCACCTGCAGCATCAGCAGCGATAGGCGCAGGGCGTGCTGAGAGCACAGACAATAAATGTTGGCCAACCGCCTCTGGGAAAGATCCACATTCAAAACCACATTATATTCCTTCAAGCGTAAAAAGTTGCGTTGAAGCTTGGCCCCTTTACATGATGATCATGAATCTTAAGAAAAAAGGTATGGTCTCACGCCGGCCGCATTTGGAGAAGACTTGATATTGCAAACCGTACGGATATCTCGTACAATTAAAGTCTTGAATCAAGGGAGTATCATGTTGCAAAGTACTAGCGTTAATCAATTTCGAGACCATCTGAAAGAGTTTGCAGACTCTGTCAATACAATGCACAGCTCATTAATGGTCACTCGCCGCAATGGCCCAAATTTTGTAGTAGTGGGTGCAGATGACTGGGCGCGTGAACAAGAAACACTGCATGTTCTGCAAAGTCAAAGTCTCATGAAGCAAATTGCTTTGTCTTCTGAGACTTATCGTCAAGGAATCGGTCGCACCCTCACACAAGCAGAGCAAGATGAGATCGATCGTTTTTGAAGGTCGCTGCTGGGAAGAGTATGAAGCCATGCGTCAAAAGGATAAAAAGCTTCACCATAATCTCTGCCGCCTTTTAAAGGAAATGCAGCGCGGCGACCCATCAGTTGGCCTGGGGAAACCCGAGCCCCTTAAGCATCAACTGTCAGGACTGTGGTCGCGCCGACTCTCACAAAAAGACCGCCTGCTGTATCGCTTTGACAAGGAAGCGATTCACATTTTTGCCTTGGGTGGGCACTATGAGGCATGATTACATTCTTTCCAGTATTGCAGTCCTTAAATCCTCAAAAACCGCACCAATAAAGTGATCGCTGCAAACCAAATGACAAGGGCAGAGAGCCTGTCTTGGTAAAATTTGAATTGAGTAAAACGGCTGATCCATTTTCCGAATAACGCAAGACTGATAAACCAAAGCCAGGAGACCAAAATACAGGCCGCTGTGAAACTGATGTGCGCTCCGCCTTTAAACAACATGGCGTTGACCCCAATCACTGCCACAGTATCCAAGATGGCATGGGGGTTTAAAATGGACACCGAAGCGCAGAACAAAATTTGCTTTTTAGCGGACATGGTTTTTTGTTGTTGTGTGGGAAGGTGTCCCCGTTTGGCCTGATGCCAAAGCTGCGCACCCAGATAAGTCAAAAACACCATGCCTGCACACAGCAAAATTTTTTCAAGCCACACATGCTGCAAAATAAAAAGAGAGACCCCAAGGGATGCTAATAAAATCAAAGCAGTGTCAGACAACGACGCCGTGATGACAGCGGGCAAAGTGTGTCTAAATCGCTTGGCATTGCCCCCCTGCGACAAGATAAACATATTCTGTGGCCCCAACGGCAAAATCAAACCAAAGGCCAGAATCATTCCATAAAAAAAAGCAGCAATCATGCTGAGTCTCCACATCATATTTCACAGTATAAGCATGAGTATAAACGAAAGACTTGGGCCAAATCGAGCTTCAGGTCGTGTACGTTTCTCCACACTCTTTAGATCCTTCACGGCCACACAGGCGGGCTGCAAAGACAACACTACTGCCATCAGCAGCACCTGTAGCATCAGCAGCGATAGGCGCAGGGCGTGCTGAGAGCACAGACAATAAATGTTGGCCAACTGCCCTTGGGAAAGATCCACATTCAAAACCAATGAGTTCACTGTGGGTTGTGGCCACCGCAGCAATACCGGCTTCTCGTGTTAAGGACAGCATTTCTTGTGAAAAGAAGCAGTGCTCGGTGACAGTATCTGTTTTTGTAAGGGTCGTCCGGCCTCTTAGGACAAGCGACATCATGCGGTTTAAATAGCTGGCAAAAAATGAGCGATCGCCAGGGATTCTGGAGCGATCCAACACTGCGGATATTGCCTTAACCAGTGTTGCCACAGCACCTTCCTGTGATTGCATCACATTGAAAAAATGCCTTGGCGTCAAGAGCGTCTCCATTCTTGGAGGAGGACTGGCACCAAACAATGGCGCCAATCCTGTGACGCCCTCAATAAAATCTTTCACACAGATTTTGCAATCGTCAGCAGTCATGCTTCCATCCGCTTTAAAGCAGGATTGATAGAGTGCCGAAGCGGGATCCAACTTGATGACGTGAACGCGTTGCCCTTTTTCAAAGAAGGCATTTCCGTGACGTTCGAGGATTTCATCAGCCAAAGTCGTGCCGTAGGATGGGGCCAGAATAATCACAGATTTCGCATCGACTTTACTGATTTGCTTATAAATATGG
>CAYGFJ010000165.1:0-4033 GCA_964349115.1 uncultured Francisellaceae bacterium | reverse complement strand
CAAATGGATTGATGGCATCTTTTTCATCATTGGAAAGGCGGTAGTAAATGGCTTCATGCTGACGATTGATGGGCAATGCTTCTTTAATCAGGGAAATAAAGCCTTTGCTGGAGGGGCCCACATCAATAATGGAGATGCGTGGCAGAGAAGACAGGCCAGGCAAGAGGCAGAGCCCCAAATTAAGGGTGCTTGCCAAGACCGATTTTCCTGAGCCAGAGCGGGCGTAGATAATGTCAATCCAGCTGATTTGGTAGCTGGAGCCTGGTTGATAGGGCCAAAGTTTTCCATCTGGCGTTCTAAATAACAAGCCACCATTGGGCCAAGGTGAAGCGGGGCGCACAAAAGGCAGCATTTGTACCACGTCTGAAAGTGGAGCAGCTGAAGCCGTTGCAGCAATCCTGGTGGTAAAGCCCAATGCACTCGAGAGGGTGGTTTGGAAGGCATCGCCAGAAATATCACCGACTTCGGCATTGCCCCAGCTTTGGGTGATTTTATATAATTTGGCCGCATATTCTTTCAAAAGATCGGGTTTGTTTTGAGGTGCCCAGGTTGTGAGGCAGACATGGAGCTTGACAATAGGGTCATCGCTGCGCTCATGAAGCGTTTTCAAGAGGCGGTGGGCGTCTGCAATCAATTTGTTGTGATGCGAGCTAAAGGACAACACCTGCGCCAGCATGTTTTTACTTTGGGTGATCTTGATGCCGTCGCCACCAATAAAATAGGAAATTCGCCATGGAAGATTGGCTGAGATTAAACGGCGAAAGAGTTCATAGAACGGTTTGATGTCTTTTGGGAACAATTCAATGTAAATAGGGGCATAGCAGAGGTCGCCAATCCGAGCGTATTTGAGTCCGATATTTTCGCCCCCACGAGGCATCAACTGCCAATCCAAGGGTGGCCACATGAGGTAGGAAATATCTTTTCGAATATCGCCTTTTAACTGCAAGGGCAAGCGATCTCCTGGCAAGAAGGGCTGCCAGTCAGGGCTTGTAAAATTAGGGTCAATGGTTTTGCGAATTTCGTAGGCGGCTTTGTGGACGTCCAAAAGCTGCAGGTAAAATCCAGTGTGTTGTAGATCTTCGACCATGGTGGACAAGAAAGATTGATGGATGTTGCGTAAGTCTGCTAAGGTTGCAAAGACATTCTGTGCGCCTGGCATGCGCGGCAATTTATAGCTTTTAAGACGATCTGAGCGCTGTTTGACCAATCGTTTGTAATGAGACTTGTCAATCGCGTCGCCAGTGGTCCAAAGGACAATAAAGCAATCCTCATCCGCGCAAAAACGAGAGAGGGTTTTGATGCGGGATTCAAAAATGTCACTGATTTCTAAGTTGAGTCGGGCCGCTGTTTTCATAGCGGGTTGCATGGCTTCATCAATGCGCTCTGCAATGTGCGCGGAATCATAGGCAAAGAAGAACTGGATAAAATGTCCAGCGCCAGAAAACGCAGGTTGCATGGCCTCTGACAAAACCTTGCAGAGATAGACATATTCATTAGGGCCGACAAAACGTTTATAGCCATGGAGGCGCACAATAGAAACCAGGGAGCCATCTTTGCTGACCAGGGTGTGGCGGCTGTCTGCTGTTTCAAGGTCGCAATAGGCAAGGGCATTTTGTTTTAATGCACTGCTGACCCAGGCAAATAAGCCCTCCAGCGTTGCATAGAAGCCCTCGATCATTGACATATTTGTCTACCCACCTTTATTTAAAGATATAACCACTGCTTGTGGTGACCGTGCTGTTGTCAGCGTCAATTGCAGTCACGACGCCAATGGTTCCTAAGGGCGTTCCGACGGTGACGCTGATGGTTTGGCCTTTACCATTGACAAGCCATGCACGACCTGGAACCACTGCGCGTAGGGTGAGTTGTTGTTGGTTCGCCGTTTCCTGACCCAATACTGTTGTCAATTGGGCTTGGGTTGTATTTAAACGATCATTCGCAGTCGCAAGACTATTGTTCAAGTGAGAGATTGTGGCATCCAAGTGTCCCAATTGATCTTGTATCTTAGCTAAGTTGTTATTGGTTGCGACCGAACCACTCGTCTCTATTTCCGTTTGAATGTCTTTTATTGAGCTTTGGGTGGTCGCTGCAAATCCTTGCATAAGCTGATCCATTTGGGGTTGCGTCATGGTAATCGTTGGCGCTGCAGTCATGGGCATAGGTTGCCCAGGCGTTGTAGGGGTAGCAGGTTGTCCGCCCGCTTGTGTGGCAGGTGCATTATTAAACGATGGCCCTGTTTGTTGAGCAGCTGGCGCAGCAGCAGGGTGGGAGCCCGCGGGAGAAATCACGCCAATAATCATGTAGCCTGCGACACAGACGACGACAAAACCAATGAGAATGTACAGCCAATTTTCTTTTGCCAGTTCAACTAGGCTGGTTTTTTTGCCCATTGATGTGGGCGTGCCGTCATCTAAACTTTCTGGAGTATCATGCAAAGTGTCTCCGAATGGATCATCTGTAGCAGGGGTTCCCCCAAATTCTGCACTGCCCTCTTCCGCATCGATGGAATCATCAATATCATCGAAATTGCTGAGATCATCCGCATTAAAATCATCGAGTTCTGTTGGAGGCTCTGAGTCTTCAGCCCCTTCATTTGTAGCAGAAGCGGGGATTTTTTCATTTTCCTTGGGGTCTTGGTTTTCTTTCATTATCAACCTCGTCTATTGGATTAATTAATAGGAACTCTGACATCAGACATAAAGAGTACACCAATTCCTGTGCCTGAGGCCACTTTAACCGTCGGGGGGGTGTTAAATTCTTGTGCAGCGGCTTGGCCAACATTGGTGCCGATTTGTCCCAAACCTTGGTAGAAAGCCTCCGAGGTCGTGACACTGCTGTTTTGCGTTGTGATGCCTGAGCTGTTGGTGTTGACCACACTACAATTCTGCGTGCCTGGGGGGCAATTGTAGGTATAGTTTTGATAGGCGTTTCCGAATCCTTGTAAGAATGCGGCAGCAAAGAGCATTCCATAGCGTAATAGATAGTGATTGTTGACGCTGGTGGCCACTGAATTGTTGGCGGTTTTGGCATCAACGGCGTAAGCGTTAATCCCAAATGAGGCAGGCGAAGAGGGTAGGCTCATTGTGTTAAATTGAACCACTAGGGCCTTGCCTGATAAGGTGAAACCCCCCATTAAACGAGCGCCTTGCAGGGGGCCTTCAACAATATGGGCTAATACCGGCGTGCCAGATTGATCACTGTCCAATGCAGTGTCAATAACACCAAATAAAATACTGCCTGCTTTAATAGAAACAGGGGGTTGTGATGTACTGCTCCCTGTGCCTGGGGTGCTGGCGGGCGCGCCACCAACGGTGGCTTGAGTGGGCAAATTCCAGCTGCTGGAGATATTTTGAAGGCCGTTTCGCATTGATGCCTCAATGTTTCCCATCGCTGTTTGAATTTGAGTTTTTTGTTGTGCCTGTTGTTGCTCTTGTGCAGTACTGAGTTGTTGTTGGAGAGATTGCACCTGTGCGCTTAAGGCTGCGTCCTGTGGATTGGCAGTGTTTTGAGCATCATTTTGCCCAGTAGCACCTTGTTTTTGTGCTTGTTGAGCAGCAGAAAAGGCTTCTGGACTTATATCGTTGGGTGTCGATGCATTTTGTGCTGTATTATTTTGATTTTGAGGTGCCGCACTGTTCGCTGCGCCATTGGTATTTTGGTTAAACGCATTTTCAAAAATAGTCCCACCGCTTTGACTGGCTTGTTGCACCGCCTGTTGTTGTGCGGTATTGGCAAGTTGTTGGTATTGGGTTGCATTGTTTTTGGGGACTGATGTGGCTGGCGTGCTGCCTGGCGCTGCAGCTTCGACTGAGGAGGGAGGGGTGGCGTTGGTATCACGTGTTGGGCTCAACACATTCATGATAAAAATAAAAGCAATAATGACAGCAAGAATGATCAGTAAAATTCGCAAGCGAGGGTAGCTGGACAGCTTAGCCAGGTAAGCTTTAATTGTTTGAAACATTTTGACTCCCTGCATTAATCAACAGTTTTTCCATACTACCCATATTGGAAATGAGCAATTCAGGGGCGGGAG
>CAYGFJ010000164.1:0-4036 GCA_964349115.1 uncultured Francisellaceae bacterium | reverse complement strand
GATATAGACCGTTGCAATGGGGATTTCTTTGACGTAGATGCCGGATTCAGAAGCGCGCATCAGCATGTCGAGCTCAAATTCGTAACCATTGGCTTCAATTTTCAAAAGATCGGGAATCATGGACAGGGGGATGCCTCGAAGGCCAGATTGGGTGTCGAACAGAAAAAGGCCGGTCACCCATTTGAAAGCGTGGCGGGTCAAGAAATTGCCGACCTTGCTGCGCATAGGGGTCTTTGCATCAAAATGGCGGCCGCCCACAATGAGGCAATGGGGTTCGGCAATGAGGGCCGCTGCGACCTTGCAAGCATCCTCGACGGTGTGTTGGCCATCGGCATCGATGGTGACAACGCCACTCCCCCTTTGGCTAGACAAACCGATGTCATTCAAGCCCGTTTTCAAAGCGGCACCTTTGCCTTGGTTAAAAGCATGGTGCAGCACCTTGACGCCTTGGAGCTGAGCAACTTCGTCAAAAATCGAGGTGTATTCTGCAGGGCTGCCATCGTTGACCACCACCACAGCGCTGAACACTTTGCGGGAGATCAGATCTTTGATGTATGCGGGCAGGCCTGTCAGTGGTTTATACGCTGGGATTAACGCTAACATAAGCGCAACAGCCCTTGTTTCAAAGCAAACCACGGATTGCCGTCTCTCAAGCCTTTGATCATCAGATCAATGTCAGCACAGAGGGCCATCACTTCGTATAGCACCTTTGTTTTGATGCGACGCAAAGCGGATTCGACTTCGGGCTGGCGTTTGTCCCAAATATTGAGTTTACGATACAAATCCCGGAGAGGGATAGAGGCTTTTTGTTCTTGAATTTGAATCAGGGTTTTGACTTCACGGGCAAAGGCCCACAGCACCAGCACTGCTTCGCCTTCCTGTTCCAAATGCTCCAAAATCCGGAGGGCACGCTTCATATTGCCTTGTAAGACCTGGCTCATTAAATCAAACAAATCATAATGCGCATTGTGCGCCAGCAAGGGCTCTAAATGCGTCAGATCCACCACATTGCCCTCACTCACGAAACTCAATTTTAAAATCACTTGCATGCTGGCCAGCAGATTGCCTTCAGTCCGTTCAATCAGAGCGGAACGGGCCTCATTGGTGAGTTTCAGCTTGTGTTGCGTAAGACGTCCATCCAACCAGCGTGGAAATCCAGACAAATCCACATCCCAGATGGGCATGACCGCACCAAATTTGGCAATGGCGCTTGCCCATTTGGTTGTCTGTTGGGCTTTTGTCAGTTTGGATGTGACCACGATCAAGCATAAATCGGGGTATTTTTCCAAAGTGTTGGCATATGCTTCCAGCCATTTCATGAGCTCCGCAGGCATTTTGTCGCCGCAACGCAATTCGACACGCTTTTTTTCAGCGAAAAGGGAGAAATTTTGGGTGAGATCATTTAAGGCATTGATATCAAACTGTCCATCGACAGTGACGATTTGCTTTTCAGTAAATCCTGCTGTCTTGGCTTTTTCGTGAAGATTGTCGACAGCCTCTTGGACGAGCAAGACTTCATCACCGTGGATCAAGTGCAGCAATTTCATGCTTAAGAACCACTCGTGTTGGGGATTTTGGCCAGCTGATTCACAATACTCTGAGCGAGACTTTCCTGCATTTGACTGGTCAGCTGCATGGCCGTGCTGTTTCCGCTTAAGACCTGGGTGGCATTGCTCATAAAATTTTGGCTTTGTTGCAAAGACGTGGCAGGAATCAGTACCTTTCCATTTTGCCCCAGCACACTGAAAACCACAGTCAAATACGCCTGATACGAGCCCGATACATTGACCCCCCCACTCGCCATCATGGTATTGCTGGTCGCAATGCTCAAAAGATTCAAAGTGCTTTTGGCCTGTTTAGAATTGCTAACCAAGTCAACATTATTGGCCATCAATACACGATTTAAAGTTTGGACAAAGGGATCATTGGGGGTGGTCGTGTTGACATACATCGTTTGTAATTCTGGCGCAAACACCTGAGGTTCACGCAGATGAAACCCACAGGCCGATAGCGTCAATAAAAAAATAAAAAGCACCGCGCACCGAAATCTCCCCTTCATGGCACCACCACTAAACTGGCCAACTTTCCAGTCACATAAATAAACTTCTTCACGGTTTGCCCTTCAATGTGTTTTTGAATAGCTGGTTCAGCCAGGACGGTCGTTTTGACTTCTTCTTCAGGCGCAGAGGCTGAGATCACCACGCGAGCCCGTACTTTGCCATTGATTTGCACGACAATGGTCATCTCGTCTTTCACCAAAGCCGCCTTATCGACCGCCGGCCAGGGGGCATTGGCAATGTCTTCGCCCAAGCGCAAATCTTGCCACAGTGCATGCGTGATATGAGGAATGATGGGATGGAGCATGCGCAATAAAATCGACAAGCCTTCCTGATGAAACGCTGCATGGGCCTCATCCACTGGGGTGTCTTGCAGAAGATTTAAGATCTTCATGCCCGCTGAAACCACGGTATTAAACTGAAGGCGCTCCATGTCAGCATTGGCTTGGGCGAGGATGTGGTGGAGCGTTGCCCTGTCCCCTCCAGATGGGATTATTTTCCCCTCCTCCCTCGCGGAGGAGGGTAGGGTGGAGGGGCGTCCCACCGCATAATTCCACAACTTTTTCACAAATCGATGCGCCCCTTCTACGCCTGAGTCCGACCATTCGAGCGACTGCTCCGGTGGCGCGGCAAACATGATAAACAAGCGGACAGTGTCGGCTCCATACTGATCAATCAATGCTTGCGGATCGACGGTGTTGCCTTTGGACTTCGACATTTTGCTGCCATCTTTTAACACCATCCCCTGCGTCAGTAAGCGTTTGAAAGGTTCTGATGTGGTCACATAGCCCGCATCCCGCAGCAATTTGTGAAAGAATCGGGCATAGAGCAAATGCAAAATCGCATGTTCGATTCCGCCGATATACTGATCCACTGGCAGCCAGTAATTGGCGCGTTCATCCAAAATGGTGTCAGCATCGGGGCAGGCAAAGCGGGCATAATACCAAGAGGATTCCATAAACGTGTCAAAAGTATCGGTTTCACGACCAGCAAATTCAGGCAGGTCTTTCAAAGGGGAGTGGCTGCCATCCAAGTTCACAGCTTCTGGCAAAATCACGGGGAGCTTGTTGATATCCTCAGGAATACTTTCACCCTTCAGACCTATTTTCATCGGGATGGGCGCACCCCAATAGCGCTGACGGGAGACCCCCCAATCGCGCAGGCGATAATTGATTTTGCGTGTCGCAATGCCCAAAGCTTCCAAGGCAACAATGGCTTCTTCCATTGGGCGCAGGGGATGGCTGGGAATGGGTAGGTGATATTTTGTAGCAAATTCGCGATCGCGTTCATCATATTCTGGCACCGCCATGATGGCCCCTGTGCCGTATTCCATCAAAACGAAATTGGCAATCCAGATGGGTAAGCGGGCTTGAGTCAGTGGATGTGTGGCATAAAATGGCGTTTTCATGCCTTTTTTCTCTTGGGTCGCCAGGTCAGCCTCTTTCGTCGAGCTGTGTCGACACGCTGCTAAAAACTCAGCGATTGCGCTGTCTTCTTTGGCGGCGGCCAAAGCCAGTGGATGGTCCGGGCTGACTGCAATGAAAGACACGCCGTCAATGGTGTCTGGGCGGGTAGTGTAGACGGTGAGCCCCTCCCCGAATACCACTTCCACCCCTATAGATTTGCCAATCCAATTCCTTTGCATGGTTTTGACCAATTCGGGCCACTCATCCAATGAGTCTAAATCAGCAAGCAACTCTTCTGCATAGGCTGTGATTTTAATAAACCACTGTGAAATCGACTTTTTCTCTACCAGGGCCCCCGAGCGCCAGCCACGTCCATCAATGACTTGCTCATTGGCGAGAACTGTCTCATCCACCGGATCCCAGTTGACCATGCTTTCTTTTTTATACGCCAAACCCTTTTCAAACAAGCGAATAAAAAATTCCTGCTCAAAGCGATAATACTCAGGCTTACAGGTGACGAGCTCTCGACTCCAATCAATGCCAAAGCCCAGAATTTTCAGCTGTGCTTTCATC
>CAYGFJ010000163.1:0-4044 GCA_964349115.1 uncultured Francisellaceae bacterium | reverse complement strand
ACCCATTTTCGTAAAAATACTGCAACCACTTCGGTTGATTGGAGAGGCGAATCTCCGAACCATCATTAAAGTTTTTCTGGTAGACAAAGCTGGTCAGCCCAAAATGCGCCTTCAGCGGCGCGATGATCTCATCGACTTGGCTGCTCGTGCTTACAAAAATATGATGGTCAGGGAGGATGATCATGGGCTTCCTGTCAAATCGATCTTTTCTTTTTATTGTACTCGATGATGACAGCCTTTCAAAATTTCCCTATGCTTTGCCTCATGAACAAATACACCACCCTGACCCCAGCTGTCCGCGCCATTTTGGAAGACAAAGACACCGAAGAACCCTTTAGCGGTGAATACTGCGACACTGAAACCCCTGGCACTTATCTTTGCCGAGGCTGCGGATTCGCGCTCTTTCGCGCAACCCACAAATTCCATTCTGGCTGTGGCTGGCCCAGCTTCGATCAAGAAATTCCTGGAAAAGTCACCCGCCTCCCCGATGCCGATGGCCGCCGAACTGAAATCCTCTGCGCTCGCTGTCAAGGGCATTTGGGCCATGTCTTCACCGGCGAACAACACACCGCCTTAAATCTCCGCCATTGCGTCAATTCTTTAAGCCTAGATTTCGTCGCAGATCTCACCATCGAAGACACTGAAGAAGCCATCCTTGCTGCGGGCTGCTTCTGGGGCGTGGAATATTACTTAAAGCGTCTCCCTGGCGTCCTCAAAACCGAAGTCGGTTACACCGGCGGGCCTACACAAAACCCCAACTATCAAGACGTCTGCTCCCACCAAAGCGGCCACATCGAAGCCCTCCGTGTACTCTACAACCCTGCCGTCTTATCGTATGAATCTCTGGTCAAATATTTCTTCGAAATCCACGACCCCACTCAAACCAACGGCCAAGGCCCCGACCTCGGCCCCCAATACCTGAGCGCTATTTTCTATAACACCCCCACCCAACAACACATCGCAGAGAACATCATTCACCTTTTACAATCCCAAGGCCTCACCATCGCCACCCAACTAAACCCAGGCGCCCCCTTCTGGCCCGCTGAAACTGACCATCAAGATTATTATGCCAAAAAGGCTGATGTACCGTATTGTCATCGATATATCAGGCGGTTTTAGAACAACCCCTCTTTCAAAAACCCCTCCACAGGACAACACAAAATGCCTTTGTGCATCAGTTTTTCTTTCCCACGATAAACCAAAATGGGGGTGGCTTCGGGATAATCTTCGATAAAGGCCCGCAGTCCTTTTAAATCATCTGGCTTAATCGACGTGCTGCTTTTGACTTCGATCGCGTAAAAACCCAATTCGCCATGTACCACAAAGTCGACTTCTAATCCTGATTTGGTTCTCCAAAAATAGAGTGCTGCGGGCTGGCTTGAATAATCAACCCCCGCCAATTCAGCCGAAAATCCCCGTATTTAATACCGGTGTTTTGCCTCACTAAAAAAGGTAGCCTTTGTAAACTCAAGATCGAACGGAGGCTATATGGAAACAATGTGGATTATACTTTGTGCAGCACTCTATGGAGTCAGCATGAAAATGGCAGATCTATTCAACGAACATGGCTTACATTGGTTTAAAGGCGATGCTATATTTTTTGGAGTACTCTGTGGAATTTTTGGTTCAGTCTTAATCATCATTGGCGATGCTGTGGTTGCGTCAGCACTTGCAGCCATGATGCTTGCATTTCTCCCCAGGAATCGTCTTGACTGTCACAGTCACCAAATTGGAGCAACAATAATGATTGCTGCTGGCATGATTTTTCACACCATTGTGGCCATGCCCTTTTTGATCTTCTTGGGAATCTTTATTTTTTTTGGCGCTTTTAAGGATTACACCGATGACGTCCTGCACGCAACAGGGCGATGGGCAAGGTTCAATGAACTGGCTTGGTACTACCCCATTCCTCCACTGATTTACGGACTGATATCTGGAAAATGGATTCTATTTGGCGTACTCACAATCTATAACCTCTCATATATTGCAGTCAAATGGACGGCCAAACACCGCGGCTATCCATAAGCAAATGCAGGGGCAAATACTGCAAATACCCATCTGAAACTGCCCGCTCGATTAAGTCGGTTTTGTTATTGCAACCTAGTTTCAAGCGAACATTGGCAATATGCCATTCGACCGTGCGGTAAGAAAGATCCAAGCGTCTGGCAATTGCTTTAGCGCTTTTATTGCGAAGCAGATAGAACAGGCAGTCCATTTCACGAGAAGACAGTTGGCCCTGGTCAATTGAAGGTGTGAGCTGATAATGTCGTCCGTGATCCTGCTTGAAATAATACTGCTGATCCAATGCCATCAAGGCAAAACAACGTTTCATCATTGCATCTGACGCGTATTCGGTACAACCGCAAATCAAGCCAATCAGCTCTCCCGCTTCGAAATAAGGCACCTTTTTAATCATCAGGATGTGTTGACCATCCTGATATTCGTGTAGGTCCAGATGCAGCATGCTTTGACGGGTTTGCGTGACCTGCAGATCTTCCCGCATAAATTGCTCAGCGCCTGCCACTGCAGGGCATTTGATCTCCCGATCATCAATTCCTAAAATATCATCGCGATTGTGATAGCCCAATATTTTTGCTGTCGTATCATTCGTGTAGAGATATTTTGAAGCCAGACTCTTCACCAGGTAATAGTCAAATAACTGTTCAAGCAAATTTAAATTTGAAGTCATGTCCAACACCAAGTTAATGCAAACATCTCAGAATTGTATATTAAATTATAAACATGTGTTTCACGAAATCAACCACCCCCGTATTTAATACCGGTGTTTTTCCTGGTGAAAACTGCTAGTCTTTGGAATGCGCCAATTTACTTTTATAACAAGGAGGAATTCACCATGCTATCAGCTGCAAGAACCATGGGTGTAACAGGAGTACGGGCTGTCAGCAGTTGTGCCAGAAAATCTAAGCTGATTGATGGCTTATCCACCGCTGAATGTGTGGGAGTTGGCGCATTTATTGGTGTGAACCTCGCATCCATTGCCATGAGTGCTGTGGCCTTCTATTCCATCTGTCAACAACAAGAGGCCCTATCTAAGGATCACAGTACAGATAAAGAAAGCCGATAACACGAAGAACAGCAGTCGCCAGATTTTGCCATTCTAAACCACGATGTTAAACTGCGCAGCATGTTACCCAGGGCCCTGAATATAGTATGCGATGCGTTGATATGACTCCCGAGTTCACTCTACTTGGGCAATTATTTGATTTTTATATCATCAAAGATGTGAACTCAAAATACACGCACATGAGTGATGCGACAGCGAAGTTGATTGGATATGAGAAAGCGGATGACTTTCTGGGGCTGGATGATCGAGCCATCAACTGTCCTGCAGTCAGCAGTGCTGAAGCCTTTATGAAGCAAGACCAATGGGTGATTCAAACCCAAAAGAAGATGATCAATTTGGACATCCACCAATATGCAGACAGGCCTTATATTTTGCTGACCAAGAAGGTGCCTGGTTTTCAAGATACACGAGTCGCCGGCACTGTCTGCGGATGTACGGAATTAAGTTCTCAGGCGATGATGCGCCTCTGCTCTACCTTAACTGAGCTGGATCATCAGTATTATCCTAAACAGACTCGGGATCGAAGCTACCAAATTTCAGAATTGATGGTTCAAGAGGATCTCTCCCCCCGCGAAATGGACTGCCTGTTCTACCTGCTTCGCAGCAAAAGTGCCAAAGAAATTGCACAACGATTAAATGTATCTCACCGCACTGTCGAATGGCACCTTTCGAATATCCGCCTAAAACTGCAATGCCGTAACAAAAATGAATTAATTGAGAATGCTGTCTCCAAGGGCTATTTACAATATGTACCCCAGCATTTGCTGATGGGAAATTTGTCTCAAGTGTTGTAATCAAAGCAATTTTCGAAGATCCCCGTAGTTCTTACGGGGTTCAATCCGCATCTATTGTGATGTAATCCAGGCCCCCAATCATACAAGGAGTTCTTTATGTTATCTGCTGATCGCCCCCTCATTGTCATTTTGCCAGCTGCAGGGGGAAGTTATTCTGAGCCTGCC
>CAYGFJ010000162.1:0-4055 GCA_964349115.1 uncultured Francisellaceae bacterium | reverse complement strand
CTTTATACCAATAGTAATTCTGGACTGTCAAGCAAGTTTATCCTCTTTCTTTAAGATTTCTTTTCATGTCACTTCACGCAATCAAAAGGCAGTCCACTTATTTTCAAATCCTTCAACCCTGCCCAAGCCCTATATTGCCTCAGATGCACAAGCAAACTCGCCTTTTCATAGCGCAGACGTGTCTGCAACGCAGAGGATGCCACGCCCACACTTAAAACCCCTCCGCGATACAGCAGCAGCACGACATGCGCCCGCCACTCCTCCGGCAAGTCTCGCTGCAATTGCTGCTTCAAATCTTGATGCATCTCATACGCCTGATAAATCTGCGCCAATGGGCTGCTTCGCTCCGTCAGAATTGATTTGATATGATCGCTTGCTTCTATCTTCACCCTATTTTCCTTGCATAATCGGCATCCGCCAATCCTTCCCGAAGGCTCTCGCACTCACTTTTGGGCCCAACGGTGCTTGTTTGCGCTTGTATTCATTGCGACGAATGAGCGCAGTCATCTGCGGATTTAAGTCTGGCTCTCCAGCCATATAGCGTTCAATCACATCATCCAACACGACATAGTCTGGCAAAGCATCTTGATCTGTCTGGTTGTGCCGAAGTTCTGCTGAAGGCGGCCGGGTCAGCACGCGTTCGGGAATCACAAAACCCAAAGTATTGCGATGCCGTGCTAAGGCATAGACTTCTGTCTTATACACATCTTTCAACAAAGCAAACCCACCCGCCAAATCGCCATACAAAGTGCCATAACCGACAGCCAGCTCGCTTTTGTTCGTCGTTGTCACCACCATTTTTCCGGACTTGTTTGACAATGCCATCAAGATCATTCCCCGCAGGCGGGCTTGGATGTTCTCTTCAGTAAGATCAGGCTCGGGTCGGCTAAAATGGGGTGACACCGCTTTGATAAAGGCCTCAAACAAAGTCTCGATGGGAATGATGCTATAAGAGACCCCCAACGCCTTGGCCTCATATTCAGCATCCTCAATACTCATAGCCGCTGTATAGCGTGAAGGCATCAGCACTGCCTGAACGCGATCTGCACCCAATGCGTCCACTGCAATCGCCAGCGTCAATGCAGAATCGATTCCCCCTGACAAACCCAGCAGAACACCTGGAAATCCATGATGATCGACATAGCCTTTCAAAGCAAAGCACAGGGCTTGGTAAATCGTTGCAGACTCCCCTCCTCCCTTGCGGAGGAGGGTTAGGGTGGAGGGTGAGCCCTTTGCGCCCGGAGCAAAACAGCAAAATAAACCTGCCTCAAACTGCGGAAACCCCGTCACACCGCCTTGCGCATCAATACAAAACGACCCCCCATCATAAATGACCTCATCCTGCACCCCAATTTGATGAACGTACACAATCGGCGCTTTCAGAATCTGATAGGCATCCATGGCAATTTGCAGACGTTTGGCGCGTTTCCCGCGCTCAAAGGGCGAAGCATGAATTGAAATGACCACATCCACCTGCCCCAGCGATTTTACTGACTCTGAATGCCATAAATCCTCACAAATCAACAGCCCAATTCGATGCCCTTTCCAGGTCAAAACCCCAGGCGTACTGCCTGCAGAAAAATAGCGTTGATCATCAAAAACGCCAAAATTCGGCAGCGCCTGCTTATGATATTCATAAACAATCCGCCCTTCGCCAAAGGCAAGCAAAGCGTTATAGATTTTTCCATCGCGATAAACCGGCGCACCCAGAATCACCAAAATCTCAGGAGGCAAGTCTTGCTGAAGCTGGGCAATGGCCGCTTCAATACCTGCCTGAAACTTCTGCTGAAACAATAGATCCTCAGGCGGATACCCGGACAGGGCCAGCTCTGGAAAAACAATGAGTTCCGCTCCCCGATGCAGCGCTTCCTCTGCAACACCCCTCATCTTCTTAGCATTGTCAGCAATTGCCCCAACGGGAAAGTGCCCTTGGTAGAAATAAATATTCATACATTTACCCCACCACATCCTTCAAATGCTGAAACAACTTCATGTTTTCACTGTAATCGACGGGCACCACGAGAACACTGGGTTTTCCTGTCGTCGCCAAAGCTTTTTGTAATGCAGGCTTGAAGTCTTCTGTTTTGCCAATGCGAACGCTGTCACAGCCCATAGATTGAGTGAGCGCCACAAAATCAGGATTGTGAAGTTCAGTGTGAGAGTGCGTGTGATAATGCATCTCTTGTTTCCATTTGATCAAACCATACTGACCATCTTCCCAAATGACGACGACCAGGGGGATCTTCTGCTCTACCGCAGTGAACAAGGCTTGGATGCTCATGACAAAACCGCCGTCGCCGCAAACCGCCACGACATTTTTGTTGGGATAGAGACGCTTGGCTTCCATCGCCCCAGGCATCGAACCGCCCATCGAACAAAATCCATTGCTGATGAAACAAGTCTTGGACTGACGGGCCCCATATTGACGAGCAATCCACATTTTATGCGCACCCACATCAGACACCAAAATATCAGCATCTCCCAAAGTATCTCGAATGTCTTTCAATATGCGTTTCGGCGTCATGGGGAAGCGGGCGTCTTCATTGTCACTGCGCAGGTCAAACTCCACTTTCTTCTGAATCTCAGCAAAATAAGGGGCGCTTTTGACATGATCACCCGTCAAGCCTTGGTTGAGTTGGGCAATCAAGGCGGGGATCGAGCCCACCATTTCAACCTCAGGCAAATAGTGTTGATCCACCTCAGCCGAGGCTGAATTGATATGGACAATTTTTTTGTCAACTCCAATGTTCCAGGCTGCGGGCGCCCATTCCACCATATTGTATCCTACACAAATCACCAAATCCGATTCCTCAAACGCTTCCAGCGTCAAGTCTTTCATCCCCAGACCCACGCAATGCAAGCAGCGTTCATACAAATTGGAAATGACCCCCTTCCCCATAAACGTATACAGGGCATACAGTTTTGTTTTGTCCAAGAAAGCACGCACGACTGAATCAGCTTCTGTGCGCGTTGCGCCATCGCCCAGCAAAAGCAAAGGCTTTTTGCTGTGTTGTAATAAAGAAAGCACCCGTTCCACTTGCACATCAGAAGCTTCTTCGTCCGCACTGCCTGACACTTTTCCAATCACAGATGCATTCGTTTCTTCTTTGGCCACATCCTCGGGCAGCTCAATCAAGACTGCGCCTGGAATGCCACTGGTCGCAATTTTAAAGGCCTTGGCCACGACTTCAGGGATGACATCCGCCGAGGTGATCGTTGTCGCCCATTTCGTGATGGGCTTGAACATCTCAACAGAATTCATATTTTGATGCGACACTTTATGCAGTCGCGCCGTATTCCCCTGCCCCACAATCGCAACCAGCGGCGCACCATCCATATTCGCTTGCGCCACCCCCGTCACCAAATTGGTCGCCCCTGGCCCCAAAGTCGCCAAACACACGCCAGGAATTCCCGTCAAGCGCCCATGCATTTCCCCCATAAACGCTGCCGTCTGCTCATGACGACAGGTAATAAATTGAATCGGCGAATCCAAAAGGGACATCATCACATCCGCATTCTCCTCGCCTGGAACCCCACAAATGGTTGTAACGCCTTGTGCCTCCAGGCACTTTAATAATAAATCAGATGCTTTCATGCTTGCTCCTTATGTTAAAGCTCTTGCTATTGATGAAAATACATTATAGTATTGTAAAAATATCATGTATCAAAGGAGATCCCCATGAATCATACCCTTTATTTCAGTGACGATGGATTGTATCAATCCTTTTGCAAAACAGGAAAGACGATCTACGGCTCCGTCAGCAAAGCCATGAATGAAGCCATGCGCTTATGGCTACGTGAACAACAGGCCTGGCCACATGCCTTGGCAAACTTCACCCCTGATGAAAGCGACTTTCGCTTTGAAGACGCACGTCTTGACATGCATTTTAAAGAGCAGGACCTCTTTTAATGTTTCTTCTCGACACGTGCACCATCAGCGATTTTTTAAAATGCATCGACCCCATTCTGCATCAACGCATCATTGCCACCCCATCTCAACATTTCTTTGTCTCCGCCTTAAGCATTGATGAAATTGAATATGGCTTGTCTCGCAA
>CAYGFJ010000161.1:0-4098 GCA_964349115.1 uncultured Francisellaceae bacterium | reverse complement strand
TGAGATCTCATACATTGCCGCCAATTAGCTTTAACTATCTGGGCCAGTTTGATAGTCAAGATGGTTCATGGCAATTAGCTAATGATTCTGCTGGAACAAGCACGGGGAAACATAACCAGAGCAATAATATTGTTAGCATCACTGGATTGGTAATGAATGGATGCCTTGAGTTCAGCATATACTCCAAATTAAGAATAGAAAAAAGCAACGAGTTTGTTGAAAATTTTGCAGCAGGGCTAAGGCAAATAGTATTGGATTGTATGGAGAAACTAACGGTAGGGAGAGAGGAGTACACACCCAGCGATTTTCCAACAGTAAAAATTAACTCTAATTTGCTAGATAGGCTACAGAAAAAATATGATATAGAAGCCATTTATCCTGCTAATAGTTTGCAGCAAGGATTTATTTATCATGCATTGAGTCAGCCTGATGATGATGCTTATCGAGTGCAAATATTACTTGATTATGATCAAAAATTAGATGTTGCAACATACAAAAAAGCTTGGGAGGAAGCTGTTAAACAATATCCAATCTTGAGAACCTGTTTTAATTGGGAAGAAGAGCTGATCCAAATTATTTGTCATCAAGGTAAATTGACTTGGCATGAACACGATATCAGTGCACTAGCTGATAAAACGCTAGCGATTAAACTGATTCAGGAGGAAGATCGGAAAATAGGTTTTGACTTAAGCAAGCCCGAATTATTGCGCATTCATGTTATTAAACAAGGTGACCAGCATTTTACAGTTTTGAAAAGTGACCACCACAGTATAACTGATGGTTGGAGTAGTCCTATTCTCTTGGACAGGGTGCATGTGCTTTATGATGAATTGGAGCAAAATAAGACTGTTTTTGTTGAAAAAGATGAAGCTTATTTAGAGGCTCAAACCTATTGCGCAAAACATAAGTTAGAGGTGGAGGCATACTGGCAGGAACAGCTTAAACAGCTGGATGTTGCTGAAGGCACAAATGATCTAAGTTCTCTCTTTCAGAAACGAGTTAATTTAGATGAAGTGAGGGTGATTAGAGAAGCCAAAGAAGAGCATTTAATTATCAATGGATTGGCTTATCAAACATTGAAAGAAGTTGTTCAAGAAGAAGGGTTGACCTTAAACGTGCTAGTGCAATTCGCATGGCATAAGCTGATTCAAGTTTATACTGGAAATGATCAGACTATAGTGGGAACAACAGTCTCAGGACGTGAATTGCCAGTAGATGGTGTTGAACATAGTGTTGGTTTATATATTAATACATTGCCATTGGTTATAAACTGGGATGAAAGGACAGCTTTAGAGCAATTAAAAGTAATTCATGCTGGTATTGTCAAATTAAATACGCATAGTTACGTAAATTTGGCCAAACTTCAAAAGGACGGTAAGCGGTTGTTCCATAGCCTATTTGTCTTTGAGAACTATCCTGTGCCAACCGAGGTTACTACAAACTTAAAAGCAAAATTTATAGGGGCCAAAGAAAAGTTAGATTATCCTTTGACAGTAGAGGCATACGAAGTATCAGGCGATTTACATATACGACTCCAATATGCTGGTGAATATATTGAATCAATTGAAGCAGTGAAGTTGGTCGAACAGATAAAATCGATTCTAGTAGATATTCCCAAAAAATTGACTGTAAGTCATGCCAGTATTTTACTGATGAATAAAGATGAGTATGAGCGAGTCATATACCAATGGAATGAAACGGACAGGGATTATCCGGCGGATAAGACGATTACGGAATTATTCGAAGAGCAGGTGGCAAGAACGCCGGATAGGATAGCAGCAGTATGCTTAGGGCGTACAGTCAGTTATGAGGCGCTAAACCAAGATGCCAATAGGCTGGCTAGGTTTATGGTTGCTCAAGGGGTTAAAAAAGGTGATTTGGTCGTCTTTTTTGCCGAGCGGAACATTGATTTCCTGGCAGGGATTATTGCCACTTTGAAACTAGGTGCTGTGTATGTGCCCCTGGATCCAGCCTATCCTATTCAACGTGCTGGTTCTACGGTGATGCAAAGCAAGGCTAAGTTTGTCTTAAGCTCAGCTGATCAGATCGAGACTTTGAGGGCAGAGCTGTCGAAGTCAATGAACTTTGAAGACCTGACTATTATTTTGTTTGAAGATGGTCTCTCATCAAGCATGGCAGTTGATAATTTGGGCTTGAGTTGTGACCCAGAGAGCCTAGCTTATATTATCTATACTTCAGGTTCGACGGGTGTGCCAAAGGGTGCTATGGTTGAGCACATTGGCATGATCAATCATCTGTATGCAAAGATCGCAGATCTTGGTTTTACAGAATCTGATAGTATTGCCCAAAACTCATCGCAGTGTTTTGACATCTCGGTCTGGCAGTTCTTTATTGCATTGGTAGTGGGCGCCGAGGTTCACATCTATCCTGATGAGATTGCCCATGATCCAATGAAGTTGTTGGCCAGGGTAGAGCAAGACGCCCTCAGCATATTAGAAGTCGTGCCCTCATTGCTGCGAGTGATGCTTGAAGAAATTGAGAGTGCCAAAAATACACGTCCCTACGACTTACAGCATTTGCGTTGGCTGGTGCCAACTGGAGAGGCTTTGCCTGTTGAGTTAGCGCGTTCCTGGTTAGAAAGCTATCCCAACATCCCTATTTTAAATGCATATGGCCCAACTGAGTGTTCAGATGATGTGACACATTACCCTATCACTAAAGCACCGGGTAAAGATGTAATGAGCATGCCGATTGGTCGTCCAGTTGCGAATATGAAAGCATATATCCTTGATAAGTATTTGCAGCCTGTACCAGTAGGTATTGCTGGAGAGTTGTGTATTGGTGGTGTAGGCGTTGGTTTAGGTTATTTAGATAATCCTCAAAAGACCAAAGAGGCCTTTACAGTGAATCCATTCGCGGAAGGGCGCCTATATCGTACGGGTGATTTGGCTCGATATTTGCCCGATGGCAATATAGAGTTCTTGGGGCGGAATGACTTCCAGGTCAAGCTGAGAGGGTATCGGATTGAGTTGGGAGAAATTGAAAGCAGATTATCAAACTGTGCTGGAGTAAAGCAAAGTGTGGTGGTGCTAAAGGAGCGAGAAGGCAATAAATTTTTGGTGGGTTACTATGTTGCAGAGTTTCGTCTGGATGAAGAAGAGCTGAGAGTATCCTTAGATAAGGAAATGCCGGAATATATGGTTCCGAGTGTGTTTGTGCATCTGGAATCCTTGCCTTTGACCGTCAACGGTAAGTTAGATAGGAAAGCCTTGCCTGATCCAGAGTTCAAAGGACTGGAAGAGAATTATGTTGAACCCAGGGATGAACTGGAGGCGGAGCTGTGTCAAATCTGGAGAGATGTATTAGGTTTAGAGAAGGTCGGGATTCGTGATGACTTCTTCAGAATAGGGGGGGACTCCATTCTGAGTATCCAGCTAACTTCAAGATTGAGAAGTCATGGCTATGAGTGCAGCATCAAGAGCATTTTTGAGCATAGAACCATAGAGAAACTCGGCCATTATCTGAGACTTGCAGTAGACCAAGTGAAGATCAATGCAGAACAGGGAGTATTGTCAGGAGAGTTTGGTTTATTGCCCATTCAAGAATGGTTTTTTGAATCAGGCTTTAGCCATCCTAATCATTGGAACCAATCGTTCTTGGTAAAAGTTCCAGCTTTGGATGCGAATAAGTTAAAAGGTCTTCTGCCTGAATTAGTGAAGCAGCATGATGCCTTAAGCCTGATTTATGAAGCAGGGGTTCAAAGTTATCATGAAGAAAGGATTGTTCCAGCTTTAAAAGAACTCGACGTAAGAGGCTTAAGCGAAGCAGAATTAAACGAAGCACTCACAGAGTGGCAAAGTCATTTTGATATCAAGACCGGCCCTTTGTGGCAGATGGGTTATATCAGTGGTTATGAAGACGGAAGCGCCAGGCTATACTTTGCCCTGCACCATCTGATTGTTGATGCGGTATCCTGGAGAATCTTAATTGAAGATGTGAAGGCTTTATACGAAGGCAGAAGCTTGGGCCTCAAGAGCAGCAGTTATCGTCAGTGGGTAGAGGCCGTCAAGCATTATGGCTCGACTCATCAAGAAGAGCTGAGCTATTGGGAAGGTCAAGTTAAGGATCAGTTGTCAG
>CAYGFJ010000160.1:3453-4128 GCA_964349115.1 uncultured Francisellaceae bacterium | reverse complement strand
CATACGCTGTATCCATGCGGTGAATCCCCTCTTCATAAGGAGCGGTTGGATTAAGGGCAAATGTTTGAGTTACAGCAGCTGGATTACTAATATTGATTAACGTTGCACCATAATATCTAAGGGACATGATTGCAAAAGTATCATTCCACATCGCAATATCCGCGGCATTCCACCCCTGAGTTGCTGCTGCTGCTGCCATGTTCAGAAAATATTGGTTGTTGATTTAAATGGCTATGTCGTCTTGGCTCCATTTCTTGAAGATGGAGATGACATTTTCTTAAAAACGGCATTTCACCATCGCAAACTAAACAAAAAATTAAAAGGAGGGCAATCATCGTGATCGAACATAACTATGCACTGGATCCCGAGGAGCAAGCCATTTTAGAGGCTTTTAATGCCGGAGAATTAAAGTCAGTCTCCAATGTAGCGCAAGAAAAAAAACGCATACAGACTATTGTTAAAGCGCACTCTAAAAAATTGCATCGCATTAATATTCGCTTGAACTCCGTAGATTATTTAAAAGCTCAAGAGTGGGCCCTACGTGAAGGCATCCCCTCTGCGACTTTGCTGTCTAGCTTGGTACATAAAACCTTAGCTCAGCAAGCACATACTTAACAATAAAAAGGATTGAAGATGCACAGCATTCATGGGATTCACGCTGTTATGGCTTTGATT
>CAYGFJ010000160.1:0-3443 GCA_964349115.1 uncultured Francisellaceae bacterium | reverse complement strand
GTGTTTGGACTTGGCCAAAAAAAACGGAGTTCGGCATCGGTTTGCCAGCCGTGATGAACTGGATGGGTACAGCGAACATCATCAAGGAATCATTGCTTTGGCGAACCATACGATTCATCACAATGCGCCAACACTCACCCTCACCGATTTGATTGAACACTCTCTGCAATCCAAGCGCTTGATTTTGGCTTTGGATGGCGTGACTGACCCTCACAATCTGGGTGCCTGTATTCGCTCTGCCGAAGCTTTAGGGGCCGATGGGGTCATCATCCCCAAAGACCGCTCGGCTCAGGTGAATGCCACTGTTCACAAGACTTCATCCGGTGCCAGCCAGATTTTGCCCGTCCTGGCTGAAACTAACCTCGCCCAAAGCTTGACGCAGTTGAAAGAAGCGGGGTTTTGGCTGACGGGTCTGGAAGGCGATGCAGAAACTTCCATCGCTGACATCGACTTTACCTATCCCACTGTCATCGTCCTGGGCAGCGAAGGTTCTGGCCTGCGGCGCATGACTAAGGAACACTGCGATTATCTCGCCAAAATTCCCATGTCAGGTCAAACTGAAAGCTTGAATGTATCGGTGGCGTGTGGGATTACTTTATTTGAAGTGATGCGTCAGCGGATTTAGCGCTTATTTTCCCTGTCTCAAGCTTTCCTTGCATAAACCCAGAGTATTCCTATAATGGCGGTTTGTGCACTTAACAAGAATACGGAGAACTTCATGACAGATCGCAATGCAAAGCTGACTTTAGACAATGGCCAGAGTTTTGACCTGCCTATTTACAGCGGAACGGAAGGGCCGGATGTCATTGATGTCTCTGCTTTGAGTAAAAACAACATTTTTACCTTTGATCCTGGATTTATGTCGACGGCGGCGTGTCGCTCGAAGATCACATTTATCGATGGGGACAAAGGCATTTTGCTGCATGGAGGTTACCCGATTACAGAGTTGGCACAGCACAGCACCTATTTAGAAGTCTGCTACCTCCTCCTGCATGGTGACTTGCCCACTCAAACACAAATGGACGAATTTCATCACAACATCAAATACCACACTTTGGTTCATGAACAACTTTCTCTCTTTTTCAGAGGCTTCCGTCGCGACGCCCACCCCATGGCGGTGATGGTCGCGGTGGTGGGTGCCCTGTCCGCCTTTTATCACGACAAATTGAATATTCATGATGAAGGTAATCGTGATCAAGTGGCCTACCGCTTGATTGCCAAAATGCCGACGATTGCGGCGATGTGCTACAAATATGCACTGGGACAACCCTTTATGTACCCAAAAAATTCCATGAGCTATGCTGAAAACTTTTTGTATATGATGTTTGGCACACCCTGTGAAGACTACAAACCCAATCCCGTTTTTGTGAAAGCACTGGATCGCATCTTGATTCTCCACGCTGATCACGAACAAAATGCCTCGACCTCAACCGTGCGTTTGGCCGGATCCACTGGCGCCAACCCCTACGCCTGTATTGCGGCAGGCATCTCTGCCCTCTGGGGGCCTGCTCACGGCGGCGCCAACGAAGCGGCTTTGAAAATGCTGATCGAAATCGGCGACCCCAAAAACATTGACAAGTACGTCGCCATGGCCAAAGACAAAAACAGCGGTTTTCGCTTGATGGGCTTTGGACACCGCGTCTACAAAAATTTTGACCCGCGTGCCACCGTCATGCGCGAAACCTGTGAAGCCGTCTTAAAAGAACTGGGCGATGCCAACAACCCCATCCTCCAAGTCGCCATGAAATTGCAAGATATTGCACTCTCCGACCCTTATTTTATCGAAAGAAAACTCTATCCCAATGTGGACTTTTACTCAGGCATTATCTTAAATGCGATCGGCATCCCCACCTCCATGTTCACTGTGATTTTTGCGCTCGCAAGAACCGTCGGCTGGATTGCCCAATGGAATGAAATGTTGGCTGATCCTGATTCCAAATTGGGACGCCCACGGCAATTGTATGTCGGCCAACATGCCAGAACTTACAAGGCCATGAAGGCGCGTGGATAATATTGCTACATCAACAAATGGAAAAGCGGTTCTGCTGATCCACGGATTTTTGGCCTCCCCCCTCATTATGCGTTCGCTGGGCAACGTTTTTGCTGATGCAGGGTATTTTGTCAAAACCATCACCCTGCCTGGCCATGGCACAGAATTTAATGCCTTACGCAACGTCCGTGCAGAGGATTATATTGAAGCCGCCCG
Source organism: uncultured Francisellaceae bacterium (assembly GCA_964349115.1). GTDB lineage: Bacteria > Pseudomonadota > Gammaproteobacteria > Francisellales > CACEW01 > JAJZUD01. The sequence goes on along the minus strand of CAYGFJ010000160.1, from coordinate 1,237 downwards.
CCAAGGATTTCTTGAAATCCAGCGAGAGCAGGGCATTCATGACATCACCCCTGTTGGCTTCTCCATCGGTGCCATTTTGGCATTGATCCTCGCGTTTGAATTTCATTGCCCCCATGCTGTCCTGTTGGCCCCTGCCTTTGACATTACAAAAATCGCAAGCGCTTTCCCTCTGCTGTGCGCTTTGAAGCTGGACCGCCTCCTCCCTGATTTATTTTGTACCCAAAGCGAACCCATCAATTTGGGCAGTTATACCCGCTTTCCCATTTACAGTGTGGGCCAAATCTCCCGCCTCATCGCCCATTATCAAAAGCTAAAGCGCCGCAAAACAAGCCTCCCCTCCGTCTACTGCGCTGCCAGCCGAGATGATGCCACCGTCCATTTTGAAGGCACGGTGAAAGCCATGAAGGACTTCCCCAAAGACTCCGTGTTCAGAATTTATGGCACACAATCTGGCGACATCGATGTCAGGCAGTTTCCAAGAATCAAAGCCTTCTCCCACGTCGCCATCCCCGTCTCACCCGATGACCCTTATTTTGGAAAAGACGGCGAGTACTACAGCGCTCAACCCAAAGAAATACACTGGGGAGAGCCTACTTGGCGCGACAAAGGAAAACCCATCAAACGCCTGACTTACAATCCTGATTTTGATGCGATGGCCACAGCGATTCTCACTTTTTTGGGGCAGCTGGGGAGTGACCAAAATACAAGAACAATTAAAATAGAAAAGAAAAAAACCAGGAGCTCCCGGCACCATTGTTGACACCTCCTCTGATTTCATCAACAATGCATTTTTCTTTTTTAGGTCGATATGATGAGTCACTTCTTTTCAGGTTTGCGGGCGGTTTTGTATTACGTCTTTTTGGCGGTCACCGCGTTTTTTTTCACATTAGTGATTTTTTTGTTGTGGCCCCTTCCTTTTAAGTATGGGCGTTTGCAAATGAGTCGCGGCTGGTGTTGGTGTGCTGTGCAAGGTGGGGCTTGGATTTGCGGGCTGCGTTATCGTCTGGTGGGGCGACAAAACTGCCCCAAAACACCAGCGGTGTATTTAATCAAACATCAATCTGCCTGGGAGACGATTGCTTTGCCCGCTTTACTACCGCCCAGTTGCTGCGTAGCGAAAGAGGCTTTGCTTAATATTCCCTTTTTTGGCTGGAGCATGCGAATTTGTGCGCATATTCCCATTGATCGCAAGGCGACGGTGAGTGCCTTTAAAAAAGTAATTCGCATGGGGAAAGAG
>CAYGFJ010000159.1:0-4147 GCA_964349115.1 uncultured Francisellaceae bacterium | reverse complement strand
TGTGGCAGCACGTTTCGCATCGATACGACGACGACGCTCGGGCCACAACCCCACCACAGCGTGGTTTTGTTTATGATTTAATGTTTCGAGATCCTGGAGCAAGGGGGCCAAGTTTTCCGACAGTGTTCTCCATCGGCGCACATTTGAAGATGCTGCAGATTCTGAGCTGACTAAGGTACGGTCAGCATGAGCGCGGTCTTGGGATCGCAGGCCAGCACCTGCTTCAATTCCAAGCGCCTTCATTATTGTTTCTCGTTTTGTTTCTTCTGGCGCCGACGCTGCCATTCTAACCTCCTTGTAGAATTAAAATTTAAATCGCAGGCAAATTTAGCGGGGAATAAATATAATGTCAACAAGATTTTACATTGAGCAATAATTTCATAAAAGTCAATGATTGCGCGTCTAGGATCAGAAAATCACGTTGCCTAAACGCGTCCAGAATATATTTGTCTAGCGCTTGATCAATCTTTTGCGGCAGAGTCAACCCTTTCCGCTTGCCACGCCACCAACTTCTTTTGTGCATCCTCATCTTCTGGGGTCATCATTAAAAGTTGCTTCATCCACGCAATGGCTTGATCTAAATCCTGGGCAACACCTTCGCCCCCTTTTTTGAAAATAGCGGCCACATTGTACATCGCACGGGGATGACCCAATCGTGAGGCTTCCAGAAATAGAGTCTGAGCTTTTTTAACATCGCGATGATGACGGGGCTCTCCTGTGCCCTCCAGTGCCAAAACACCCAAACTGGTCATGGCCCGAGGGTGTTTTTTCGCAGCCAATGACTCATACGTTCTTTTAGCACTTTCTATATCGCCATTTTGTTCTGCATAAAGGCCTCGCGCGTAGGTCAGCTCATCTTCTACTTGCGACATATTCAGACGTTTGGAAGGGTCTTTCTCCAAGCATCTATCAATCACTCTCTGATAAAGCCGGGGAACACTGCCCTCAAATATTTCTTGTATGAGCTGTCCAAAACGGTACACATCCGATCCGACGTCTGCCTCCATTGCAAAACCAAAACCAGCCCATTTTGCCTCTCCAGCCCTATTGAACACAATACTACTGAATTGAATGTTGCCATGTACAACACCCTTTTCATGCAAAAAGGCCAAGCCCTCTGCCAAAGCAATCAACATCTTTTCTTTTTGTGGGACAGCAGAGACACGCTCCAGCGGGCTGCAATCAAGACAGTCAAAAACAGCACAAGCACCCCTCAGCTCCAAAGAAGCGCCTTTAAAATCAAGGAGGGATGGATGATGCCCCACAGTGCTGAGTCCATGTGCTTTCAATTGAAATTGACGGAGATTTCTCTCGTTCAGAGTGTCGAGCAGCTGAATCAGTACAGCCTCATCGCCCCAGAGACCTCGATATAGACTGCCCCCTGCTCCCTCTGATATTTTTTCATGAAACTCTAATTCGGCGATTGAAAGACTGCTGTGATCTGCATGCTCAAGACGCTGGATCACAGACCCCATTTGTTTGCGAACCAGTACAGCAGCTTCGCTCCCTGCACGCCTTTGCTTCTCCAGCCACAGCCTTTGAATATGGGCCTCCCCCCGGCGTATTTCATCTACAAATACAGCATGTTCTCGTGCAACAGCATGCTTTCTTGCTTGCACAACGGCTGTAGATCCCCATGCTTTTTGACGGTCAGCAATGCGTTGCAGTTGCTCTAAAATAATGGCTTGATGCCTGTCTGCTGTCACACGAATATTGGCCGTGATCGCCAAAGTCAGCTGAGCGCCATACCGATCCAAAGCCGCATTCAAAATGTTAATACGGGTGGCATAATGATCAGCTTTCATCATTTTTTTCATGCGATCAAAAAAATCATCTTTGGGTTGCAGTTCTTGAACCAGGACCAGGCTCTCTTGAAAAGACTGCTGCAATGCAAGCAAGCTGGGCAAAAATGAGGCTTTATCTGGGATTTTTTGAAGTTCCCTCAATGCCGCTGCAATGTCTTCAACACGGCCCAGCAGGGCTTCACTGTTTGTTTTATTGGTGTCAATCAAACCCACTTGGCGACGGATGGCCAATGAAAGGCTGAGAAGATGTTGGATGAGGGCAAGGGGATCCATTAGCGACCAGAGCAGTCATTTCCGCGAATGGAATACCCCGCTGCACCTGTAGCAGCAGAATAGGCTCTGGCGCCAGAAGCATAGCCTGCGCCGCCACCTCCTCCACTTCCACTTCCACCGCGTCGACTCAGTGTTTCAACAATTTCTGTCACAGTAGGCCGTTCATCTGGATTAATACTCAAACACCCTTGCATCACTGTGAGCAGCTTCTCAGGGACATCTCGCGGCACTTTGCGCATGTCTTCAACTCGCCCGCCCATCACAAGATGTCCAATAATAGCCGCTGACTTGCCATCCAGTGGACTCAGTCGGGTCAACAATTCCCATAAAATTACGCCCAAACTGTACACATCACTTTTGTCGGTTGCGGGCATTTCTGAAAATATTTCGGGAGCTGTCCATTGTGCTGTTCCCACCTGATATCCCCTGGCTTTTGAACCAACAGCTCTCACTTTTGACAAGCCAAAATCACCAATTTTTGCGCATCTCTTGCCGTCTTCTAATTTTAGTAAAACATTTTCACTTTTGAGATCGCGATGGATGACACCACGATCATGTAAAAAACGAAGCGCATTGGCCACATTCAAGAATAGGTCTAAGCGGACAGAGGCAGAAAGTTCTTCACTGCTGTGCAATACCTTATACAGTGACCCCAAGGCCATGTACTCCATCACCAAATAAAATGTGGCAGAATCACTTTTGCAATACCCATATAAATGCACAATCAGAGGATGATTTAAACTTGCCATGATCCGTGCTTCATTGAAAAAATCGTCGCGCATTCGCTCATCGGCATGATCAGTCCGGATGCTTTTGACCGCATAACTCTGACCATCTCGCAACCGTGCCCAATGGACTTCCCCAAAACTACCTGCTCCCAGTCGCTTTGCTGAAGTCATTGCCTCTCGCATTTCGCTATCTGAAATCTCACGCAAAGCAGTTGACAAAGGCAGGGATGCTCTACTCGAAGCAGCAGTGGCTGAAGTGGCCGGTCTGGTTGATGATGATGAGGCGGCGGTGCGTACTGACACAGGTGCAGGCACAGGTGCAGGCACAGGTGGCGGCGGAGCCATCTTTCGTTGCACAGCTGCCAACTTTTCTCCTGCATCAGAGTAGCCATAAGACAGTGCAACCTCAAAATCATTGGCCGCTTTACGGTCTTCACCCGATGCAAAATAGACTTCTCCTCGAGTGCAGTAAAGTTCTCCACGATCAGGCTTGCGACTAATCGCTGTCGTCAGATCACTGATAGCCGATGAGTAGTGTTTAAGAAAAAAATTGCAACGTCCTTGCACCAAATGAGCCCCTTCAGACCTATGATCTCCCTCCCAAATAATCGCATATCTACAATCTGATTCGGCTTCCGCATATTGTTTGAGCTCAAATTTCGCAATCGCACGATTAAAATGAGTTGTATAGCGTAAGTAATGTTCGTCGTATGTCATTGCGACAAGACACTGATCGAATGCTGCAATAGCTTCGGGATAGCGCTTAGCGCTATAACGTGCTAAGCCCATTATGCAATATGGCCTTCCAGCTAAACAATAACGTAGTGCTTGATAAGCATTATCATAGGCCTCATCAAATTTGCCCATCAACCACTTGATATCGCCGATCTCACAATAAGCGCGATAGATCATTCCATTCATCACATGCTGTTCCCTACTTTCACTTCCTATGGGCAGGCTAGTGATGGATGTAAGATACTCAAGCGCTTCTTCAAACTTTCTTTTTTCTCGGCATTCTTTCGCCTTCTCAAAATAGTCCTTCGCAACCTCATTGGAGTCTGTCAACCCGATACGCGCTAAACCAGCTCTGAACATTTGTATTTCTCCTTTTTTAATGAAAACGCATTGTAATGGGAATTAAAGAGCCGCAATCCAGAGCTCATGCACTCTATTTGTTTGGGGCAGCCAACCTCGTTGACGCCACCACCACCTTCTTCCCCTCAAAGGCAACACCCACACCCAGTATTTTTTGGATGTAATCATATTGACTGAGTCGCGCTTGATACTGTTGCACTTCGATTTGCTTTAAAGCCTGTTCTGCAATCTTCTTGGCTTTTTCTC
>CAYGFJ010000158.1:0-4191 GCA_964349115.1 uncultured Francisellaceae bacterium | reverse complement strand
TTTGTGTTCTTTTTGCACATCTGCGTAGTTATCGCTTGTTCCGTAGTGTCGGGCCCATTTAGGTCCCCAGAGGACTTTCACCTCCAAGTCATTCCCAGCTTGCTTTCGCTTGTTGGTCAGCAGCACCTCCTTTTACACACTATTTGCATCCATTATTCGCTCTATATACGCTGGATACTCACGTATTAGCCGGGAGAGTTTCTTGTCTGGCTCTCCTTAACCAGTTCACTTTAGTGATTTTATGATGATTTAATCGTTTTAGTACAGTTACTTCTTTGAACCCTCAATCAGCGCTTGCTCTTCCTTAAGGAGTGCTTCTAGCTGTTCTTCTGTTGGCAAATGGAATTGATATTTGCTTGCAAAAATTTGATTGTTTTCATTGTCCATCAGATATTTTATCAAGGCTTCCTTTTTGTCAGTGCAAAGGATAAGCCCAATGGTAGGGTTATCTCCCGCAGTGATGATTTCTTTGTCGAAATACCTCACGTACAGTTGCATTTGCCCCCAGTCAGCATGGGTAAGTGCTTTGGTTTTTAAGTCCACAATCAAATAGCATTTTAAAACAACATGATAGAAGACTAGGTCGCAATAATAATGATCCCCATCAATAGTGAGTCTATATTGGCGACCAACGAACGCAAACCCCTTCCCGATTTCAAGCAAAAACTGTTGTAGGTGTGTGACCAGGGCTTCTTCCAGCTTATTCTCAATCATTTTATGGGACTCTGGAATGTTTAAAAACTCCAAAACATAAGGATCTCTGATGAGATGACTGGGTGTGGGGATTGGTAAAGCATTTTTTTGAGCGATGGCAATCACAGCATTTTTATCTTCTGATGTTTTTACATGGGTGAGTCTGTCATAAAGCTTGGTATCCATTTGCCGTTGTAACTCGCGAACAGACCAGTTTTCTGTTCCAGCTTGTTGCTCGTAAAAATCCCTCTCAGTTTCATCCTGTATCCGCATGAGATTACGGTAATGTGTCCAAGTCAGTTTTGGGTGAAATTGACTCTCCATGGATAAGCTACTCGCTGAGTAGCCTATTCTGCTTTGATAGGTTAAATAGAATTGTCGAATGTTCTTTAAATTTGAAAAACTAAAGCCTTTTCCAAATTCATCGACCAATTTCATTGCGATTTTTTTAAGAAGCTCAGACCCATAATCAGCTCTATGCGCCCCCTGTTGCTCTTCCTCAATAATGCGTTTTCCAATCAGCCAGTAGCTCAATATGATTTGGTTATTGACATAGTGAACGATGTTTGTCTGAGCAACACGAATGTATTCAGATATGTCACTAAACAAGCGATCCAGATGGCCATCCAACTGAGTATTTTGAGGAGGGGCTAATTGGTTCATCTTTGCGGTTTCCTTAGGTCGTCCTCTATTCCTGAAATTTTAGCCAATTGTTCTTTTGAGAGTTCGGGTACAGGACACGTCGATAAACATTCAAACGCATTTAAAATTTTCTCTTTATATAGTCTACTGATCATATCAATTTTATTAATTTTAAGATTTTTAATCTCTTTAGCTTCAGCATGGGTAAGGAAGCCATTCTCATATACCCATGCGTGTAAAACCTCATCTTCTTCCCAGTGCTTAATAGCGCCATTTTTGTTATAACTAAAGGCGTAGGATACGATTAATCGATTCAAGATTTGAGTATACGCAAAGAACAGGTAGTAATTTTTTTCTCCTAAAATAATTCTGTTCTTTTCAATTAGGGCAAGACAATTGGATGTATTTGTATAGAAGGGGTGCTTTTTTTCCCTGAGGGGATCAAGGGCTTTCAAGCTTGGTTGAATTAATTCCATGTTAGGCATACTTTTATATTGATTTTGCTCTGTCACATCCAGAACGATGAATCCCATAGGAATCGAAGTATAAACGAGAGTAAGCGCTTCCCAAGAATCCCTGAAAGCTTTTATGCGATCGATATCAATTCGCGAATTCATATCAAGGAAATATTGGTGCTTAGAGCTAAAAGCATTTTCATGCCGAGTGAGAGTTGACTGCAGATCAGCTAATTTTTTATTATTTGATTTCGATAGATAGGCCTGTATGCAGGCAATAATAACTGGAATAACGATCACGACAACTGCTGTTTGTATCACGTTTATAATAATCATTTCTGGCCAGCTCAAGTTAGTTTTCCTCAATTATTAAAATGGTCTGTACCAACAATTGTTTCCAAGGCCGATATTAAATGGTCATAAGTTAGGATTTCCGTATGAGAACTTATTGCTACTTTAACCATGAAATTGTAGCATACGTTATGGTATGTGAGGAAGATAGAGTCTTCTCCAATACAAGATGAGCCTGAAAAGGAGTAAAAAAAGGGGCTATTTAGGTCAAGATCGTTCACACTACAGGAGCTGTGATCCAAATGAACGACGAGACTATAAATAGCCCTCTGCGCCTAGTAATTCCGGCATCTCCGGAGTTATCCGGCGTTCCGTAGTGTGGGGCCTATCTCCAAAACATGTGTTATTGTGCTACATTGAAATTTATCCAATTCAGCACAATAACACAATGCATATCTTAACATTTTGAGTAGAAACCCATTGTGGATTTTGGTAAAACGGGGCTATTTAAAGCATGTATTTTAGTCTATCTGTGTTCTAACAGGCTGTTTCTTCATGTCCTTTTCAGGATAAAAAGCCAAAAAAATCGATTTTGAGGGGATACGATCGTAAAGCTTTGATCCCGATCGTGCGGTAAGACGCATTGCTGAGGGTCAATTTTTCCAGAATTTTCTAAAAAGTCATCTTGAAACTGCTTTTTGCCTATTTTTCAGCAAAAGAGGGTGGCTTTATCGTTTTGAATGATTTTGCTCGTTTTATGGATTAAAATGAGATATGATTAATGATAAGATCCATTATCACTATAATAGTATGACTCATAAGAAAAAGCGCAGAAAAGGTACAAAAACGATAAATCTAAAGAAAAAACTGAAAATAGATAAAAAATCGCCTCTTCAAAAACAAGAGGGGGAAATTATGAGTGAAGGCGAAAAAAAGATCGTCCCTCTTCCCGGATTTAAAAATCAAGAAAAATGGATTCATTTGCAAGAGACTGCTCGGGAAAGAGCACTACAATTTATTCGAGATCCTGACTTGGATCACTTTGCCCAAAAATATGTCATGGGGTCTTTATCCCAAAATACCCTGCGGGCCTATGCCTCGGATGTCAAAATTTTTAGTGCTTGGTGTGAATTGCGCCACTTTAAAGTCCTTCCCGCAACACCCAATGCAGTTGCTAATTTTTTAGCGGCTCAAGCCAAGCAAATTCCCTCTTTAAAAGCCAGCACCATAGAGCGTCGTGCTGCGGCCATTCGCTACGTCCATAAAATGGCTGACTTAGACCCCCTGCCTACAGATGCCATGATCGTCCGCCAAACCCTAGAAGGCATCCGACGTGAAAAGTTGATCGCCCCTCATAAAAAAGCGTCGGCGACCCATGATATTGCTCAGCTGATGGCAGACCAAACCGATGTGTCAACTCTTGCAGGGCTACGAGATCGCGCCCTACTGCTCCTCGGATTTGCAGGCGCCTTTCGACGTTCAGAATTGGTATCTGTCCGCGTCGAAGACTTAGAAGTGCTGGAAAAAGGCATGCGTGTTTTAATCCGTAAAAGCAAAACCGATCAAGTCGGCAAAGGTCGCACAAAACCCATTTTACGTGGGGGAGCCCACTGCCCAGTCACAGCAGTTCAACAGTGGTTACAAGCCTCTGGCATCACCGAAGGCTTTGTGTTTCGGCGAATTAATCGTTCTGACAAACTTATGCCTTCTCACAATGACCCCGCAAAACCGGACTTGAGCAGCCAGACCGTGGCTTTGATCGTCAAAAAATATGTGGCCAAAATTGATTTGAATCCAGATCTCTTCGCAGGTCACAGCCTTCGTCGTGGCTTTATCACCTCCGGCTTGCGTGCTGGTAAGCGGATTGAAAAACTCATCGCTGTCACCCACCAAACCCCAAAAACCCTCTTCGACTACAATGAAGATGTCAATCAGTTTGATGATCATGCGGGGGAGGGGTTGTTGTGAGAAGTGTAAAAAGATTGCAAAAGTATAACTAAATTGATATAGTTCAAGTATGAAATTCGAATATGACATTGAAAAAAGTCGTTCTAATAAGGCCCGACACTACGGAACAAGGGATAACTACGCACTTATCGAAATCATTGAC
>CAYGFJ010000157.1:0-4195 GCA_964349115.1 uncultured Francisellaceae bacterium | reverse complement strand
AAGGTCAGGGTGCTCACTCCTAAGCATTGTTGCCACTCAGTTTGCCCCGCATAATGCGCATCATAGTGAATCATGGCATTGTTGATCGTCTCTGTCGCCTCATCTTTATTATCTTGCTGTGAAACAGTAATGCCAGGGCGATGCTGAAAGACTTGACCTGTTTGAAAATCTTCAAAATCCAGGCCGAAAATTTCACGATAACGTGCTGCACCTGTTTGAATATACGCAAAAAAATCAGTCATGTTTTACTCCAAGCGGGGTTTAGTTGTATTGATTGGCCTTTTCAACAGCCTTGCCAATTTTAATTAAAATTTCTGGGGCATCCATTCTATCCATCACCACAGTAATAAACGCAAGTTGATCCTGATGCTTCTGACGTTCGATCCAAGCTTGTTCTAGTTCTTGTTCCGTACTGATTCGAATAGACCAGACCTTATCGCCAAAAATTTTAGGAAATTCGCTATAGTTCCAATGTTGAATATCGTTATAAACCATAGTGGGGCCGTGAATCACGCGTTCAACGGTATAGCCATCATTATCCAGCAAAAAGATGGTTGGATGAAACTGATGCCGCATCAGCGTGGATACTTCTTGTGCCGTGAGTTGAAATGAGCCATCACCGATAAATAAAATCGCCGGTCGTTCTGGCGCTGCAACGCAAACTCCTAATAAAGCACCCAAGGTATAACCAATGGAGGCCCATAGGGTTTGGGCGATATACGTTGCGTTTTCTGGCATCAACATTTGTTGGGTGCCAAACATGGAGGTGCCTGCTTCAGCCAAGACAATGGCATTGCTTTCCACAAAAGGCGTGATTTGATCCCAAAAGTACTGCTGAGTCAGTGCCTGACCTTGTCTATAGTGCAACTGTGGCTTTTGGGGATGTGTGGGAATGCTTCCAGAATAATGATAGTGATCCAGACGATGAATGAGGGCTGGAATCACATCTTGAAAGATCACATTTTGATACGTGGATTGCTTGACGCGGCTATAATTTGAGTGCAATTCAATGGAGACATTGACATTGATTTTTGCAGTGAATAGACCCGCATTAAAATCTGTCATCAGCAAGCCAAAAGTAATCACGCAATCAGATTTTTCTACATATTCTTGCACATGCAAAGCGCTGTAGTCCCCGCTGTAATTGCCAATAAACTGCGGATGAGTCTCACTGATGATGGCTTTACCCATGTTCATATTGGCAAAGGGAATGCCTGTTTTGGCCAATAATTCTAGAATAAATGCTTTCATGGGATGTCTTTGCGCACAAATGTCTATCAAAATCACAGGGGCCTTTGCAGCTTCCAATACTCGGGCTGCGCGCTCCACTAATTCAGTCACTGCATCTTGATTAGAGGGCGGATAATTGAGGTTAAGGGGCTGAGCAGGTGTGTCGATTTCAAGATAAGAAATATCTGAAGGAATGCCGATGTATACAGGCCTTTTTTGTTGCCAACATGCAGTCAAAACACGGTCTATCTCTGCAGCCGCATTACCCAGCGTTAGGACAGTTTGGGCAACGGTGATGTCTTTCTGCATGTCCATAAAAACAGAAAACCGTCCGTCTCCCAAGGTGTGATGGAGGACAGATTTTTTTGCTTGGCTTGTGCTTGCAGGCATACCGACAAGATTCACCAGTGGGATATATTCTGCATAGGCGCCAGCAATCCCATTGATTGCACTCAATTCACCCACCCCAAAAGTCGTCAACAATGCAGCTGCTCCACGTATTCTTGCATAGCCATCACTGGCATAAGAGGCGTTTAATTCATTACAGGCTCCCACCCAGTCTATTCCAGAATAGTTTATAACTTGATCTAAAAAACCCAAGTTATAGTCACCAGGCACCCCAAAGATATGGTCAATTTCCAGTTCTTTCAGGCGAGATAAGAGATAATCTCCGATCGTTATTTTTGACATGGCTCACTTTCCTTTTTTATGAATGAATAGACAAGATTCTTAAGGCGCTTTTATACACGGGAACATCGATCATTTTACCGTTAAATTCTGCAGCATTTCCGCCGGCAGCATTGTAGGCATCTACAATTCCTTGGGCTTTTGCATGCTCTTCACTACTTGGGGTGAATACATTGTACAAAGTCTCAATTTGTGCGGGATGAATCGCATATTTTCCACTAAAACCCATCGCCTTAACACGAAGTGCTTCTTCACGATTGCCCGCATCATTGTGAATATCCAGAAATGGAACATCAAACACAGCCAAGCCCATGGTTTTTGCGGCCTGAACCACGCGAGAGCGTGCATAGAGCATGGGTTCAAAACTGAGCTCCGCATTTAAATCTGCCGCCAGGTCAGCCCCACCAAAAGAAAGACCGGATAATCTTGAACTGGCTTTCGCAATTTTATGTGCATTTTGCAAACCAACTGCTGTTTCGATCAAGGCCATGTAGGTTAAACTCTGGCATTCAGGCAAGCTGAAATAGGTATCATAGAGTTTAATTTCCTCTGCATATTCTACTTTTGGAAAAACAAAGGCATCAGGGAAAACTTTTGATTCGCACAAGGCGAGAATATCTTTGAGGCCCGGCAAAGTTTGAATGCTATTAATGCGCACACACACTAAAAAAGGTCGATTCGCTTGGGCAAAAGCCTTCCTCTTTAAAAATTCAATCACGCCTAGACGTGCGCTATCCTTGTCTTTCTGGGATACGGCATCTTCAAGATCAATGACAATGCCATCTGCCTTGGTTTCCAGCGCTTTCAAAAAGCGATCAGGACGATTCCCAGGGGTGAATAACAGGCTTCTGCAGGATGCGAAATTCATATTATTTTCCTTATCTAAAATGAGCGTCCTGAGCCATCGTACGGTGTTTTACAGATGAATTCCACTATTTTTTCATAACGCACCATTGGACCTTTTCCTCGTCGCTGTAGCAAACCTGAAGCCACCATGGCAGAAAGACGGCGTGTTGCGGTTTGACGGGAAATCGAAAGCGCTTTCATCACGTCTTGAGGGGTGATGTACTCAGAAAAATGAAAGAGATGGAGGATTACAGCATCGTCCGTCATCGCCATGTCTGGCGTTTTGGGGGTTCTGGGGAGGATGCATTTGATGAAACCCACGCCTTCAATGACTTCTGGGTCTTTCAAGCCAGCGCTGCGGTAGCTCTGGAAAAGGGTCAGAAAGCCGGACCCTAGTTTTTCAATGTACCCTGCCTCTCTAAAAATTTTGCAGAGGACGTGGTTGCGAATGTAGGTGATGCCCATTTCCAATTGTGTTGTTTTTAAGGGGCCAGGGAAATTACCGGGGCTAAAAATTTCCACTTGATGATCATAAATGGCAATCTTGATGGGGCCTGCCAATTGATAATCACGATGGACAATGGCATTGATAATGATTTCTCTTAGCGCAATTTCAGGGATTTCCAGGCTTTGCGTTCTTTGTGTGCCCTCAACTTCAAAGCGAGTTGTGAGCCGACTTTTTACAAAATGAAGCGCAGTTTCCACTTGATTTAACAAGCTGCCCGTGCAGTCTTGTGAAGCCAATGCATTGCGGCCTGAAGTGCCTTGAAAATGGGTGCAAATGGCAAAGGCCTCGGGAAGAAATTTTTGAGGTGTTTTTCCAAATAATAATAGGCCTGCGGTGCTGGGATAACGGTGTCCATGTTCCTCGACCAGGATTTTGTAATGAAGCAGCAAATCTGCCGTACTTCCAACTTGATAAGCGCTGCGGTGTGCCTGTACAAACGTTTGGAATTGATCTTCTGCAAGATCTTGAGGCTGGGCTGAATACTGAGGCATTTCATCAGCAGACAAACCTTTCCCTTTCCAGCTGAGCTCCTGAATCATTGGGGCACTTGCTTTAACGGTGTGGGCTCCTGCACGAATAAAGGTCCCTTCTTGCACGCCCATTGCGGTCACAAAATAAGGTTTGTTCATCCCTGAGGACACTTCAATAATCAAAAGCAATTTGTCTTCTACGCGCTGCGTGTAAATGGAGGGCAAGACGGTGGGGGTGCAGTGATGATAAATGGATTGCTGCAGGGCGCTGATTGTATCATCAATGCTCGCTTCGGGAAGCCCGAAAATACGCTGATGATCGTCGATTCCAACAATGATTCGGCCGCCAAAGCCATTACAAAACGCAACTAAGGTTTTTACAATGTGTTGGCCCTGTGGAAACTCCCTCTTAAACTCCAGTGTTGCTGATTCTGGTCCAAAATGACTCATATTA
>CAYGFJ010000156.1:0-4224 GCA_964349115.1 uncultured Francisellaceae bacterium | reverse complement strand
CTCGAGTCTGACGCTGACGAGGCCCTCATTCAAATCGCTGCCAATGCCTATGTCCAGGAACTCAAAGCAGCCGGCATCACCCGAATCCTCACCATCGGCGTCGCCTTCTTCGGCAAGCAGATGGCTTTTCGTTTTGCATAGGCTATCCTCGTTGCAAGCCTTATATTTTTGTGAAAAAGCAGTCCTGAATGGCCTCAAACAGGCCTTAGCTCCCAAAAACTGTTTCACACTGAAGAATAAAGCGTAGCTATTGACATTTCCTTCAGTATGAAACAGAATTCCATTCTGAAGAATAGAATGAAAAAAAGAGGCTTTTTATGAGCAAGACTATCCTGAACCGGGAAGAAGAGATCGTATTATTACAAGAAATTCTGGACTCAGACAGAGCTGAATTCTTGACGATGTATGGACGTAGACGCATTGGGAAAACATTTTTAATTCGAGAATTTTTTAGTGGCAAGAAGAATATATATTTTTTCAAGGCCGTTGGATTAAAGCAAGGCACCATGGCGATGCAGTTGGAAAATTTTACCACCCAAATCGCAGAAGTTTTTTATGGGGGAGCTCAATTGGCTTGCCCAAAAAACTGGGGTGAGGCTTTTAGTCTTTTAACAAAAGCGCTAAAAGACCTTCCGCCAAAAAAGAAAGTGATTCTATTTTTAGATGAATTGCCGTGGATGGCGACTAAAAATTCACAACTGTTGCAAAACCTCGATTATTACTGGAATTTGCATTGGTCCACCAACTCAAATATCAAATTAATAGTCTGTGGTTCATCGGCCTCATGGATCATTAAAAAAATTATTAAAAACAAAGGTGGGCTTCATAATCGCACCACCAGAAAAATTCATTTGAGCCCTTTTAATCTAAAAGAAACAAAAGCATTCTTAAGAAGTAAAAAAGTGATGCTCAGTAATGAGCAAGTCACTGCATTATATATGATGACAGGGGGAGTTCCTTTCTATTTACTGAATGTGACCCCAGGATTATCTGTTGCACAAATCATAGAAAAATTGGCATTTAGCAAAAAAAGTCTATTGCTTGAAGAGTTTAACGATTTGTTTTCATCTCTTTTTGACAACCAGGCGCTTTATGTCAACATTTTACGCATCATTGCAGAGTTCAGGGATGGCATTGGCCAGGAAGATTTACTGCAAAGACTGGATAAATCTTTACAAGGGGAGGGTGGGTTAGACAAGCTCCAAGCCTTAGAGGATGCTGACTTTATTATCAGCTTTAAACCGCATTTCAATAAGAAGAAAGGGGTCTACTATAAGTTGATTGATGAATATACTTTGTTCTATTTTCACTGGATAGAGCCAATGAAAGAGACCTTACAAGAGCGCGACCTTGGACAGGGAAACTGGCTGGAACTACAAAATACACCCGCATGGAATGCCTGGTGTGGCTATGCGTTTGAGGCAATCTGCTACAAGCATTTATCAGCGATCAGAAAGAAATTGGGAATATCGCCTACAGCAATAGCGAATAGCTGGCGGTTTGTTCCTCGAAAAAACTCTCTTGAGCGTGGGGCACAGATTGATCTGTTGTTTGATCGAAGGGATGATGTAATCACGCTGTGTGAGATTAAGTATACCAAAGAGCCCTTTGTTATAACCAAAGATTATGCGGAAATATTAAATCGAAAAATGAATATATTTAAAGCGCGAACCAAAACAAAAAAGCAGCTTTTCATGGCGATGGTTACCGCACATGGGTTGAAGAATAATATGCTGTGGATCAGAGATGAGGTCACTCAAGATTTAATCACTGCGGTGGTTACACTGGAAGACTTATTTGTATAGAGAAGTTGATTTATTATTAATGAGTAACGACTCACCGAATCAGGGCTTGGGCCCACCATCGGCGTTACCTTTTTCAGCAAGCAGATGGCCTTTCGTTTTGCATAGGCTGGCCCATTTCATTGCGCGAATTTTTAGATTGACACAAATATAATTTTATAATACAATTCACCCGTCAATGAACTAAAAAGGAGAACATCATGGCTGCAGCTGCAGAAGAAAAAGTGATTGATCATCCAATCCAAATCAAAAAGGCTCCAAAAGTTGCTGATGGGCGGATTCTATATGAGGCCTATAAGACGCTAAAAAAAATTTATCCCCAATTGTTAGACAATCCCTTTCTGACAAAACAAAGGGAAGCCTTTCAAGAGCACTACAATAATTTATACATACTGACGCATACAGACAACCACATGGCTTATAACAGCGCTAAAAATGCGCTAGCCCCTATGGGGGGACTCACCGAAGAAGCGCGTCAGCACTCCCCATTTTGGACAGATGTAAATAATTTTATCAATTATGTCAAAGGCTTAACCCCAGAAAAGAGAGAAACTCATCGAGAGACAATAAGGACCTGCGCAACTCAATTTGAAAAAATATTAAATGAAACAAAAGAAACACATGACACACTAGGAGTAAAGTTTTACAAACACTTAAATGATTTTCTCCCTCCTGAAACTTTACCACGCAAAGATGCGAAAGGTCAAGAAAGAGCCTATTATGCAGGCCTTCTTGAGCAGATCACTGCAACTTTAGAGAGCCTTGAGTCATGCAAAATAAAAATTAACCCGCTCCTCCATAATGATGAAAGAAGTTCATATAGTTCCCTTGTAGACAATGACTATACTCGCCTTTTACGTAAACTGCGTGCTCAGCAAGAGTTAGTTACAGAGCATCTAAACTTTTTTGATGGTCCCCGAGGCACGTCAGATAGTCGATCCGCTGAAATCGCAGCTGCTAATACACCTGAGGAACATCATAAACTTTTAAGAAGCCTATGCACCACGATTAATACTGCCAAGGCTAGCTGGCACAAAGAAGAAAGACTGATGTCCTCAGCTGAACGAGTAAGTGAACGGGCAGCCTTAGACGGCCTATTTCGCCCCATTATTAATGGTCTGTGTACCGCTTTTGGCATTCCTGAGCAAACCGATACATTTTTACCTCCTGAGCCTGCAAATATCGCAAATATGCTGTTGCTACGCATTGAGACTGGATATGATCAGTCGAGAAAAAGGCCCATGATTGAGCTGGTCGAAATAGATACTTCTCGTTTAAGCGCTGCTGAAACTTTTCAAACTGATCTCATTCGTGAAGTACTTGCTGGGCTTCAAAAAGTGACAGGGAGTGAGTCCCAAAGCTCCATAGGCCTTACAATTACAAAATTAGCTGATGCAGAAAGAAGCCATTCACAACTGGTCTTTGGATCAGGGTTTTTCTATGATTCTCGGCAATACATATCGACGCCTGAACAACTCAAGGCATCGCCTTATACAGCGACCATTTCTGTGTACACCCCGAGCCCAACAGCAGAAGCCAAGGCAGCTGCAGCAGAACACCCCATCCGCACCTTTCTTATAGCCCTCAGAAGCACAACTGCTCATGCTCAAACAGCTGCTACTCTGTTGGGTAGTTACAGGGGTCCCTCCTCATGGAGTAATGCGGCATTTAGAGCGGGCTTTCTGGCGCTAGACCGCGAGGAGCTAAAGGGGGACCTTCGATCACAGTTTCAGGCTATTGTTGCTGGAATACCTACGGAGTATCGCTCCACTGCTGAGTATCTAGCATGTTTGAGATCTCATGAAGGAGCTTCTGGGCCAGCGGGCGCATTTGGCGGCGGCGGCAGTGGCAGAAGTTCCCCACCCGCTGGCGCTGGATTTGGCGGCGGCGGCGAAAGTTCGCGGCGGCCCCCCTCAACCCCATTTTATAGGACAGCCACTCCAACGCCTGCTTCTCGCCCTGATCAAACATATAGAGACGCCATTAACAAGCTTAGAGGGCAATACAGAGAGGACGAAAAAGTTCCTGATGGAGTCTCGAGACTTGTGAAACTCCTTGACGCGAAGGAAGACATTACTGAGAAGGTAAGGATAATCATAGAGGAAAAATTAAAGAGTACGCCCGGGTGGTTTGGAATGGGGGCTCGAGACTCTAAAACTACAGCTGGCTATGAATTACTACAGAAGCTATGGAGTTCAGCAAGCAGTTTAGATATAGATTAAAAACATCGCTCGAACCCTTGGAAACTTGGTGAACGGAGGAAAAGTATCAGGCTTACCAAGGGCAATGTATGCTAAAGGTTCTCAGCTGTAATTTCTCCCAACCCAACACCTTTTTGAACACAAAGCGCCCCTAATTCTTCTATCGTACCGTGAAAAAAATGACTGGCTCCTGGGATGGCGACAGAACGATGGGGACGATT
>CAYGFJ010000155.1:0-4228 GCA_964349115.1 uncultured Francisellaceae bacterium | reverse complement strand
AGCCGGTGTTGACAAGGTAAACGGCTGCACCACTTTCTTTTAAACGCTTCATCAGCAAATTTGCGTAGACTTGAGGTGCGCGAGGGAAAAAGGGTGCGCCAAAACAGGTGCTAAAGGTGGTGGTCACGCCTTCAACGGAACCCACTTCTGTGCTGCCAACCAATGCGGTATACCCACTTAAAAAGTGATAGGCGGCTTGCTCATGGCTTAAAATAGAGACCGGCGGCAAGACACCAAACAAATCGCAGGTCAAGAAAATGACGGCTGTGGGTGTTTTTCCTTGATTGCTGGGGACACACCCTTCAATGAAATCTCTTGGGTAGGCCACTCGGGTATTTTGGGTGTAGCGATCGTCTTTGTAGTCAGGCACTTTGGTTGTGGGATCAAGATAGACATTTTCCATAATGGACCCCTCATGAATGGCGTTCCAAATCATAGGCTCTCTTTCATGAGACAAATCAATACATTTTGCATAACAGCCGCCTTCGATGTTGAAGACGCCCCGCTCACTCCAGCCGTGCTCATCGTCTCCAATCAAATGACGCTTGGGGTCTGCAGACAAAGTGGTTTTTCCCGTGCCTGACAAACCAAAAAATAAAGCGCTCTCGCCATTGTCCGCAGCATTGGCCGAGCAATGCATGGGCAAAACATCTTGGGCGGGCAAAAAGAAGTTCATGACCGAGAACATCGCCTTTTTGATTTCTCCTGCATACTGTGTCCCACGGACCAGAATTTTGCGTTGTGAAAAATCGAGGGCCACGCAAGCTTCTGAGTTGAGCCCATGTTTGGCGGCATCACAGAGGGCATTGGGTACCGAAAGGACGGTAAAATACAGCTTGTCTTGCTTGAAAGCTTCAGCGTCGCGAATAAACAAATTGCTGGCAAACACATTCTGCCAGGCAAATTCAGTGATGACTTTGACGGGGACTTCAAAGGCTGGATCTGCTCCAACAGCATAATGACCAATATAAGCATTGCGTCCCTTAAGATAATCCTCTGCTTCTTGCCACAATGCCGCAAACTTTTCTTTATCTATCGCTTGATTGACCTTGCCCCAATCCA
The DNA here is from genome assembly GCA_964349115.1 of uncultured Francisellaceae bacterium. Taxonomy (GTDB): domain Bacteria; phylum Pseudomonadota; class Gammaproteobacteria; order Francisellales; family CACEW01; genus JAJZUD01. The sequence goes on along the minus strand of CAYGFJ010000155.1, from coordinate 3,166 downwards.
CTGTTTTATCAGTCAGGGCATCTCTAACGATGAATCGATCTTTTGGCGAGCGGCCCGTTCTTTTTCCAGTTAAGGCATTGAAAGCCCCATTGCTGGCGATTTCGCCTTCTTGATTTTGCAATGCATGGCTGAGGAGCTCTTTGGTGGACAAATCAGTGAAGTTCATATTATTCCTCTCGTTGATAATCCGATAATTTTTTTTCAAGATGAGCTGCTTTTAAAGCACGGATCTCTGCCAATTCACCCACCAGGGGCAAAACATACTCATAAAATTCATCAGTAACGCCATTGCCCTCTGTATTGATCATGGAGCGCGGCAAGTATTTGGTCTTTTGGGCCACGTCTTTCAAATCGCATAAACCAGTGCTTGCACGATACGCCCCGCCATGGGTATTGCGAATGAGGGTGACCATTTTGTCCGTCTCCCCTCGCATCATGTCGTGGACAGCCATCGCCCCCACCAAAAAAGCCTCGCGCTGATCGATGGAAGAGGCCATCCCAACGAGAGAACGTTGGAGATAACCAAAGGTGTCTGCGCGACAGCGAAGCTTTCCGTAGGCTTGATTAAAATGCAGATTTTTTTTGATCAAGTCTGTCAGGTGATCTCCCAGGCGACCAGAGTTTGATAAAAGAGGGTTGCCAAATTCATCTTTGTCGTCAACAAAGCGACCGCCCAGCTGATCAGCAATGCCCTCTGCCAAAACAACCGTCACCCGGCCCAGGCGATCGTAGGTCTTCTGAGTGTCTTCTAAAAACTTCTTTTGCGAAAATTCAAGTTCAGGGAAATAAATGAGATGAGGCCCTACTTCATCATGGACTTCGACATCAATATGGCCTTTCTTGGCCAAAGCAGTTGCCGCAGCCACCCAGCCTGCATGACGCCCCATGACAATATTGATCTTGATACTGTTGTAAAAACTGCGATTGTCCATGTCATCACCCGCAATGATGTGTGAAACGACACGCGCAACGCTGCCATACCCCGGACAGTGATCGGTCACCATCAAGTCATTGTCAATGGTTTTGGGCACATGAATGATGCGTACATCATACTTGCGTTGATTGGCCTCAGCACGAATGAGCTGCGCAGCCTCAGCGGAATCATTGCCTCCGTTATAAAACAAAAATTGGATCTGATGCGCTTTTAAAATATCAAAAATACGGTCTAGGTCAGACGCCTTAGGTTTTAATCTCGCAGAACCCAAGGCTGCACCTGGAGACGCTGCAATCTCAAGCCAACTGTGATCGGCCACTGCAGACAGATCCAATAAGTTTTCATACAGAACGCCATGCAGCCCATGGTAAGACCCAAAAATACGATGAATTTCAGGATAACTTCTCGAAGCCTGCATCATCCCAGCCAAAGACTGATTGATCACGGCCGTTGGGCCTCCAGACTGGATAATCAATGCATTGCCCTGAAGACGCATCTGCGAATCTCACTCTGATTGAAATTGCAGGCTATTTTGCATCATTTACCCCTACTCATACAATTGCGTCATAAGCTGCTGGAACTGCTGGCATCATTGACATAAATTTAATTTTTATGTTATACAGCCACTTTGATTAATCACTGAGGAATCTGATGCTTGCTCAAACTGATCCTAATAAGGCAAAGAGAAAGAAGCATCGTGAAATTGCTTTTTCATGCCTCAATGGTCTTGCTGTACTTTTAACTGGAATCACCAAAGTGGGTTCACTTGAAAGTGGCGACTCAGCAGAGCAATGGCTGGCTGCCAGTCGCATTGCTATTTTCATCAGCTTCGCCCTTCCTTATATTGAGCGGATGAGCGACTTCCAGATCGTTGAAGGAAAAACACAAAGAATCGCTCACCATCTCTACACTGGACTGGTTACTGGAGCCACTGCAGTTGCAGGCGCTTCCTGGGGACTTGCCATTGGCTATATTGAAATAGGGCTGTCCGTTGCCGCTACCGCAATGAAATATGTCATCAAATGCGTTCCTGAAGATAGAAAGCTTGCTGATCTTTTGGAGAATATAAGGAAAAAAATAATAGATACAGCAGACATTGCAGATGAAGATCGCAGAGCAGGTCACATTGATGGCCTTCATGCAGCAATTTCTGCAATTAATGCATATCTTTCCAAATCAGCCGAGGCCAAGATATCTCCAGAACCATTAACAACTGCAGCTGCTAAAAAAGCCAGCGCAACCGTTATTTACGCTGCCAATACAACAGCACCAGCTCAAGCTGTCGAGCAAAAAAAATGAGCATTAACTATGTATGAATCCATCTTCACACTGATTGGCACGCACCTTGCCCGCAAAGAATTACGACAGGCGATGAAATTATTAGCAAATGATCCAGGACTCATCAACTATCACGACACAGTAAAAGGTAACACAATTTTGCATGAGGCTGTCTTTCATGGAAGCGAAATTATGGTCAACTGGATTCTTGATTATGGAGTAAATTTATTATCGCAAAATATCTATGGTACAACAGCATTACACCGTTCATTCATTCTACAACAAGGATCCATCGCAGCACTGCTTTATTATTATGAACAGCAAATACCAGATCATCCTTTTAAAGAGGAGAACAATATAAAATTAGCAACCCTGTTTTTCACACATCGTTCTGAATTTCACACCAAAGCCTGGCATGATGAACAGGTGGAAGCATTTCGTAAAAAAACAGAAGATCTTTTGCGCGAGAAGGCTCCAATACCACCCAAAACGCTTGAGCTCACATTGAAGAGCTTGGGTCGCCTCCATAGTGAATCAAAAGAATCCGACGGATCTGGATCTGGATCTGGATCAGGAATTGATCCTGCAGAGGTTTTGCTGACTGAAAATGACGAAAAGACATCAAGCTTACGACACAGAACTGTTTTTGCTGCTGCAGGCGGAGCGCCGGTCACTGATTCAGGCAGATCAGCTGACAGCAAGTAGTTCATCCAACAAAGCACTCGCGCCAATGCGAAAGGTCTTGGCACAAAATCGGCAATACTTCATGGAAAAGACTTGTCATTGCCGGCGACTCTATAAAAATGATACAATTCCCGCCTCATGAAGCAACAAGGAAGGATGGGATGTCCCGGTACTTAGACCCCAGAGCCGACGTGGTGTTCAAAAAAATTTTCAGTGATCACCCTCCTTTGATGAAAAGTTTTTTAAATGCGCTTTTGCCCCTTCCTGACG
>CAYGFJ010000154.1:0-4238 GCA_964349115.1 uncultured Francisellaceae bacterium | reverse complement strand
ATGAACAATTATGCTGGGGGACGGATGGGTGACCCCCCCTCCATTGCCTTGGCCCATCGTTTACGAGAACTGCCTTTTCGTGTCGGTCGTTTAAAAACAGGGACGCCCCCACGCATTGATGCCAAAACCGTTAATTTTGAAGGATTGTCTGTGCAACACAGCGATGACCCACTGCCGGTATTCTCCTTTATCGGCGATGTATCACGCCACCCCAGGCAAATCCCCTGTCACATCACCCACACCAATGCCAAAACCCATGACATCATTCGCGCCAATTTACATCTCTCCCCAATGTACGCGGGGGTAATTGAAGGGATCGGCCCGCGTTATTGCCCCTCAATTGAAGACAAAGTGGTGCGGTTTGCCGAAAAACAAAGTCACCAGATTTTTATTGAACCCGAAGGCTTAGAAACCCAAGAGCTGTACCCTAATGGCATTTCCACCAGCCTGCCTTTTGAAGTCCAGATTCAAATTGTCCAGTCAATGAAAGGCTTTGAGAACGCTCACATCACCCGTCCCGGCTATGCCATTGAGTACGACTATTTTGACCCCCGCGATTTAAAACCAACCCTGGAAACAAAAGTGCTCTCAGGCCTCTATTTTGCAGGCCAGATCAATGGCACAACCGGGTATGAAGAGGCGGGTGCTCAGGGGATTTTGGCAGGCTTGAATGCGGCTGCAGCGGTGCAAGGCAAAACAGCGTTCACTCCAGCGCGACATGAGGCTTACACGGGTGTTTTGGTGGATGATCTCATTACCGCCGGCACCTCAGAGCCCTATCGCATGTTCACCAGCCGTGCGGAATATCGCTTACAGCTTCGCGAAGACAATGCAGACCAGCGGCTGACACCGATTGGGCACTCCCTCGGCTTAGTTTCTGACGAACGTTGGCGTGCATTTAATGAGAAAATGGAAGCCATCGAACGGGAAACAAAGCGTTTGAGAGATTGGGTCATTCAGCCTGACTCGCCCTTGGCCCAGCAATTTCGCGATCAGGGGCTGGAATTTACACGGGAATACCGTGCGCTTGAACTGCTGAAGCGGCCTGAAATTTCCGCCCATCATTTGGGTGGTATTTCTGCGCAGGCGGGCATCCAGGAACAAGTCGAAATCCAAATCAAATACGCAGGCTACATCACGCGCCAATGCGAAGACATCGCCCGTCAGGAAAAAAGCCACAAAACCAAAGTGCCCCTTGATCTCAATTACGACGAAGTCCCCTCTTTGTCAGCTGAAGTGCGCCAAAAATTGGCCCAAGTACGGCCCACCACCGTGGGCGAAGCATCGAGAATTCCTGGCATGACGCCTGCGGCCATCTCGCTTTTACTGATTCATTTGAAGCGATGCAGCAAGAATGAGTAAATTTACTCACTGACCATTGAGTAAATTTACTCACTGACCATTGAGTAAATTTACTCACTATGTTAGACTGCTCACATGGACTCACGATTTCAAGCTAATAACACCCACCTATTCACGGCCTCAAGCTTTCGAGACACCGACCCCCATTTGCGGCGTTTGTATCAGCAACCGCTGGTGTATGCGTCCTCGATCATTCAAGAAATGCCTCGCGATGAAAGGGCGGTGGTCACCTTAAGTGGAGGGCGACAAATCGGAAAAACGACACTTCTCAAGCAGTGGATGGAAGATTTATTGCAGCAAGGTATTGACCCCCAAGCCATTTGTTTTTTTTCAGGCGAGCTCATTGGAGACCACCAGAATTTATACACCCTGATGACTCAGCAATTAGCAGAGATGCCAAAAACAGGGCTGTGCTATTTTATCCTGGATGAAGTGACCGATATTGCAGACTGGGACAAAACAATCAAATATTTGGCAGATACGGGTGAGCTGGACAACACCGTTTTGGTTTTAAGTGGCTCAGATTTGGTTTTGATGCAAGAGGCTCGCAAACGCTTTCCTGGACGTCGCGGTCGCGCTACCAAAGTGGACTTTCATTATTACCCCTTGTCCTTTCGCGAATGTGTGGGTCTTAAAAAGACGGCACCCAGTGCGCTTAACCAAGCTTTCCATGATTACCTCATTCATGGCGGATTTTTAACAGCCATCAATGAATTTGCCCAGTATCACACCATTTCTGAAGCCACTCTGGCTGTTTATTCCGACTGGATTCGTGGTGATATGTTAAAGCGCGGCAAGAAAGAATTATTTGTAAAAGAAATCATGGCAGCAATCTTAAAGCATTATTTGAAACAAGTGTCTTGGGACAACTTGGTCAAAGAACTCTCTATCGACCATGTGCAAACGGTTGCCAATTACATGGAACTGCTGGAGTCGATGGATGCGGTTTTTGTGCAGTCGGCGATTATGGAAGACCAACTAAGAGCCGCCCCCAAGAAACGCAAAAAATTGATGTTTTGCGACCCCTTCATTTACCACGCCATTCGGGCTTGGCTTACACCAGTTCGCGATCCTTTTCACACTCAAATTGAACCCCTGTTGGCTGATCCAGAGGGCTGCTCAGAACTGGTTGAAGCCACTGTGATTACGCATTTTCGGCGATTTTACCCCACGTATTACATCAAAGCAGAGGGTGAGGTAGACATCGCTTATGTCCACGATGGCCGGTTCTGGCCCATTGAAATCAAATGGACAACTCAATTGCGTGCGAAGGATCTAAAGCAAATAAAAAAATATAAAGATGCAGAAATTTACGCTAAAATTCAAAGTCCTGGATGGGTCGATGACATTCCAATTAAGCCCTTGCCTTTGGCTTTGCTAGACATTCAATAAAGGCCCTTTACACAAATAGGAGACACCTGATGAAAACAATGGACATTGGTTTAACAGAACAAGAGCGTTCCGCGATTGTGGATGGCTTAAATGCACTGCTTGCAGACACGTATAGCTTGTATTTGAAAACCCACTACTTCCACTGGAATGTGACGGGACCTCAGTTTAACAGCCTGCATCTTTTGTTCGAAACGCAATATACCGAACTCTGGACAGCAGTCGATGTGTTGGCAGAACGCATTCGAGCTTTGGGATTTTTTGCCCCGGGCACGTATTCGCAATTTGCCAAGCTGACTTCTATCAAAGAAGAAACATCAGTCCCCAATGCTGAAAATATGGTTTTGCAATTGGTGGAGGGGCACGAAACAGTGATTCGCACAGCGCGGAAGTTGGTTCCTGTCGTCCAAAAAGTGGGGGATGAAGTGACTTTGGGGCTGTTGGCTGCGCGGATGGATATCCATGAAAAAACAGCGTGGATGTTGCGTAGTTTGACTGCGGCTTAAATGAATGTGCTGGTGGCCAACTATGGCAATGACTCCATCGCCTTGATTCAATATGCCTTTGAACAAGGCATTCCGGATGTAACGGTGGTGTCGATCGACACCGATTATGCCCATCCTTCCTGGGGTGAGCGGGTTAAAGCGGGTGAAATCTGGGCCCAATCGCTTGGGTTTACAGTCGTTCGCTTAAAGTCAAAACTGGGTTTTAATGCCTTGGTTGAAGCCCAGGGGGAGTTTCCCACCTCAAAATTTGCCTGGTGTTCCGTCTATTTGAAGGGAGATACTCTGCGTACTTGGTTGTCGGCCGTTGACCCGTTGAAAGAGACAAAACTGTTGCTTGCGCGACGGCGCGACCAGTCGCCCTTGTTTGCACATTTGAGAGAACACCTTGAACATACTGAAGAATATGAAGGACGTGATGTGTGGCATCCCCTGTATTTACATTCTGATTTTGAGATGAATACTTTGGCAAAAAAAGCCCCGCTGCCTGTGCTCAGTCATCGTTCGCTGGAGTGCGAGCCCTGCGTCCATGAAAGCTCAAAACACAACAGCCCCACTTTTATTTACGAAATGGGCTGTGGAGCCGTCTATGGGTGTGGACTCTGAGCAAATAGTTTGTTATTCTTGCGGGCTTTCATTTTCATCAGCCAGGAACCGCCACCATGAGTCTTTTTGACCAAGAACAACTTGATGAACACTCCCAAATCCGCGAATTGATTGCGCTTGGAAAAGAACAAGGCTATCTCACCCATGCGGACATCAATGACCACCTTCCCACTGAATTGAATGATCCTGAACAATTAGAAGGCGTCATCAGCGCTTTGCAAGAAATGGCAATTCAAGTGTTTCCCTCTGCCGAAGACATTGATCCTTTTCTCTTGGAAAATGCAGCCCCTGCAGCGCAGCCAGATGACGAAACGCCTGAAGCCACCATCACCATCAATGTGGAAGATGAGCTGGGCCGTACGACTGACCCTGTTCGCA
>CAYGFJ010000153.1:0-4271 GCA_964349115.1 uncultured Francisellaceae bacterium | reverse complement strand
ATTTATGATGTACAATGCTTTCGTTTTTAAATTTATTTTAACAGAAGGAGACAGATAATGCGTATGAAAAAAATAGCAGTGATCGTGGCTTCAAGCCTTATATTTACAGGGAATATGGCAATGGCTGATAGCGCTTGTCTTCAGACAGAGGAAACTATGGTTTCCAATGCAAAAACAGATGCATTTCAGTATCCAATCGGCAGTCCTTCATTTGAAGGTTTTTTCCACATGTATCAGCTTTTTATTATGGCACAGCAAGGGGACACTTTTGAATGCAACTCTTACACACTAGAGTGTACAATCCAGGCTCCGCTCAGTTGTGACTGGGATAACCCAACTGACCCATACAACGCCATATGGACCGCTGTTGTGGGACCTGCCTGGAATAAAGAAATTGGATACATGAGCAGCACTCCACCAGAGTATGATCCGAATCTAGCAAATGGACTTCCCTTTCTGATGTGCAATTACCCTCAGTCCCAAAAAATTCCACGGCCCGAACAGTGTGCTATTCAATATCTGAGGTAAAATTCCCGCTAATGCAGCTCAATAATTTGATTCAGGCCCTCACAGACCAGAGCAAACACATCTTCGGGCACTGTTTTCATGGGGTGGAGCTTGGCGCCTCGCATTTTCCAGTCAAATGATTTGGGCTGATGCGTGAGGATATAACTTTTGACCCCAGTGGGGCCCACAAAAGGGATGGCAAAAGGATTGGTTTCATTATAATTGGCAGTCGTCATGGGCAGGCCAATGACAATCCCTGTGCGTTCTGAAAATATTTTGGGCGACAGCACCAAGAGGGGGTGAATGTCTTTCATTTCACGGCCTGTTTGGGGGTTGCAGTCAATCCAAATGACCTCGCGTCGATCAGGGGCCCAAGATGATTTTGCGTTTTTCATTCAAAGACTTCCTCGCCGATGCGAGTCGTCGCCATGGCCTCGCCCCCATGTTTGATCGGGTCAAATAAAACCAATTTTTGTGAGAGGGAAAGTTTTGGAGTTCCCACTGGCGTCATGATGAGGTGGGCATCCATCAAGGTCATTTCAACCGTTTGGCCAATAGAGAAATGGCCAGAGCGCGCCAATCCAGAAGGAATACGAACCGCTAAGCTATTGCCCCATTTTTGTAGGGTGAGTGTTGCAGGATGATGCATATTAAGTCTCCATTTGTTTATACAAGTATAAACACTTAAGCTGCATTGTCAAGTGATTTTCATGGGGTCTATTTATAAAATCGCGGGCATTCTATTTATAAAATCGCGGGCATTCTATTTATAAAATCGCGGGGTGTTTGTGTTAAACCCATGAGGCTCCCACACTGATATCCACCACCAGGGGGACTTTCAGTTCTAAAGCCTGTTCCATTGCAGATTGCAGGGCTTCTGCGACGGTTTTGGCGTGGGGCTCGGGGGTTTCGACGACCAACTCATCGTGAACTTGCATGGTGAGATGGGCGTTCATTTCAGGATGGGCTTTGATCCACTCGTTAAAGTCGATCATGGCTTTTTTGATGAGGTCGGCGGCAGTGCCTTGCATGGGGGCGTTGATGGCAGCGCGTTCGGCGGCATTTTGTTCCATTTTGTTGCGGCTGTTGATTTGGGGCAGGGTCAGGCGACGGCCCAATAGGGTTTCGACATAGCCTTGTTGATGGGCCAGCGTGCGGGTGCGTTCCATGTATTGATAAACGCCAGGATAGCGGGCGAAATAGCGTTGGATATACAGATCAGCTTCTTTGCGGGAGATGGACAATTGCTTCGCTAAACCGAAAGAGGACATGCCATAAATTAAACCAAAATTGACGGCTTTGGCCTGGCGGCGTTGGTCGGAGGTCACTGCTGATTCTGGGATCCCCAGCACTTCAGCAGCGGTTGCGCGATGGATGTCTTTGCCGTCTTTAAACGCTTGAATCAAGCCTGCGTCTTCTGACAGATGGGCCATGATCCGCAATTCAACCTGGGAATAATCTGCTGACACCAACACACACCCTGGCGCAGCAATAAAGGCTTCACGAATTTTTTTGCCCTCATCGGTTTTAAAGGGAATATTTTGCAAATTGGGGTCAGTCGAGGACAAGCGTCCCGTCGCCACCACGGCCTGTTGATATTGTGTGTGAATCCGTCCCGTTTTGGGATGAATCAAAAGAGGCAGTTTGTCGGTGTAGGTGTTTTTGAGTTTAGACAAATGACGGTGCTCCAGCATCAAATGGGGCACAGGATGCATGGGCGCCAATTCAGACAAAACCGCTTCATTGGTGGAAGGCTCACCTTTTGGGGTTTTGGCGATAATGGGCAAGTTCAGCTTGTGGAAGAGCACTTCAATTAATTGCTTAGGCGAGCTTAAATTAAAGGGGCTGCCCACTTCTTTGAAAATGAGGTCGCTGATTTCATCCAAGCGACAGGCCCATTGAGCGCTCAAAGCGTGGAGGGCAGTGACATCGATCAAGACCCCATATTCCTCCATAGTGGCCAAGATTTCAAAGAGGGGCATTTCCAGATCTTCGAATACCCTTTTTAATGGAGGGTCGGCGTCTAGTTGTGTGCGGAAAATTTCGTACAGTTGCCATGTAAAGTCAGCGTCTTCACAGGCATAGTCTTTCAGTTTTTCAAGGGGCACTTCCAAGATCGACACTTTGTTGCGTCCTGTCCCAGTCAAGTCTTCATAGCTCATCCCCGTCAAGCCCAGTTCCCGCTCGGCTACTGCCTGGAGATTGTGGCGGTTTGCAGTGCTGTGCAGCACGTAAGAGGCCAAGAGGGTGTCGAAGAGAATGCCCTCGACCGTGAGCCCATGTGAGTGCATCACCTTCAAATCAAATTTGGCATTGTGGGCAATCTTGCCCACGAGGGGGTCAGCGAAAATGGGGGCTAAGCCAGCGCGCCAGCTTTTAACCCCCTCCAGCGAAACAAAATACGCCTCTCCCGTTTTAAAAGAAAATGAAATGCCCACCAAATCAGTCTGGAGGGCATCCAGCCCAGTGGTTTCTGTGTCAAAGGTGAAATACGCTTGTGCTTGCAGTTCAGTTAAAAATTGCTTGAAGGAGGCTTCATCGTTGATAAGATGGTAACGGGGAATCTCCCCTCCTCCCTTGCGGAGGAGGGTTGGGGTGGAGGGTTCCGTAATGGCAGCTTCTTGTGCTGGGAGCATCGCCTTAATTCCATATTCCAAAAACAAAGGCGCCAAAGCATCATGATCCGCTGCCTTCATCGTGGTATCCGGCAGCGCCCCCAAGTCTAAATCCGTCTTAATCGTGACCAAACTTTTTGAGAGCGGCAATTGTTGCAAATGCGCAGAGAGCGCCTCGCCGACTTTGCCTGTGATGTCAGTATGATGCGCAACAATTTCATCAAGCGATCCATATTCCATCAGCCACTTGGCCGCTGTTTTGGGCCCCACCCCAGGAATGCCGGGAATGTTGTCACTGGTATCTCCTGTTAAAGTGAGGAAATCAATCATCTTTGAGGCGGGAATACCAAATTTTTCCATTAAATAAGCGTCATCAATGTCGACGTTTTTCATGGTATCCCGAATCCGCACATGGGGGCGCAGCAACTGAGCCAAGTCTTTGTCAGGAGAAATGATGAGGACATCGCGTTGTTGGGCAGCTTCGCGATAGGCCAGTGCGCCAATCACATCATCTGCCTCAACGCCTTCGTGGAGATAAAGGGGAAAACCCAGAAGTTGGATCAGCTGGTGCAGCGGCGCAATTTGCTGAGCCAAGTCATCAGGCATAGCCCCGCGATTGGCTTTGTAATCCGGATACAGCGCATGACGAAAATTCTTCCCCTTCGCATCAAACACAATCAGGATCTGAGGGGAGGGGAAGTCAACGCGCAGCTTTTTCAGCATGGAGAGCACCCCAAAAATCGCCCCAGTGGGAAAGCCTTTTTTGTTCGTCAAATTGGGCAGTGCGTGGTAAGCGCGAAACAGGTAAGAAGAAGCATCAACAAGAATAAGCGGCATGAAGTGTCAAGTGCAGGGGGGGGGCTCAGTCTATTACAGGCGCCCACGCTCTGCAATCTGCCAGGTGTCAGGGTGGGCATCACCAAGAAGGACATAGCCATTTCGATCCATTTTGAGTAAGATGGACGTTTTGACAAGATGAGCCTAGCATGATGAAACGCTTACTGCCTGTAGGCATTCAAGATTATCCGATGCTCCGTGAAGCGAATTGCTTGTATGTCGATAAAACCCAGTATTTTTACCGCCTCATTACGGGAGGGTTTTATTACTTTTTGTCCCGCCCCAGGCGCTTTGGGAAGTCGCTGACGATTT
>CAYGFJ010000152.1:0-4298 GCA_964349115.1 uncultured Francisellaceae bacterium | reverse complement strand
GGATGAGACCATGCCCCCTCCAAAAGGCAAGCCCAACGGGGATAAGCCCAGTGGCGACAACAATCCTGACGATGATGACGATGGGGATGATGGGGACGGCGGCGTTTTGGTTTAGAATTCAGGATTTTGAGCCCCGCCACCCCAACCCTCCTCCGCAAGGGAGGAGGGGGTCCTTCTTCTCCATTGGTGCGAACTTTGTTCGTTAAGGAGGGGACTCTTCTGCGCGAGGCGATTCAGGCTTCAGGAGCCGTTTTTGTAAAAAGCTGTGTCTACGCTTTACGAGACAGTTCAGTCAAAGACAAGATTGCATCCTGGCCTTAAGTTCCGGATAATTAGCTTTCTTATAAAAAATAAACTTCCACCATGGACAAAACCTACCAACCCAGCGACATTGAAGCCCGTATTTATGCCGAGTGGCTCAAAACCAATGCTTTTGTTTCGCAATCTACGTCTCCCTCCAAATTTTGCATCATGCTGCCACCCCCCAATGTCACGGGCAATCTTCACATGGGCCATGCCTTCCAGCAAACTTTGATGGACATTTTGATCCGCACCCATCGCATGCAGGGCGATGATGTGCTTTGGCAAGTCGGGACTGATCACGCAGGCATTGCCACGCAAATGGTTGTCGAAAATCAACTTCACAAAGAAGACAAAACCCGTTATGACCTGGGGCGCGATGCCTTTGTAAAACGCGTCTGGGATTGGAAAGAGGCATCGGGTCACACCATCATTCAACAAATGCAACGCGTTGGCGCCTCAGCCGATTGGTCGCGGGAACGCTTTACCATGGACGAAGGCCTCTCTGATGCCGTTCAACATGCTTTTATCACCCTCTATGAAGACGGCTTGATTTACCGCGGCGTTCGCCTCGTCAACTGGGACCCTCATTTCAAAACAGCAGTCTCAGATTTAGAAGTCATTCACTCAGAAGAGCAAGGGTTTTTGTACCACATTCGCTACAGCGATGACATCGTGGTTGCGACCACCCGCCCTGAGACCTTACTCGGCGATGTGGCCGTTGCAGTCCATCCCAAGGACAAGCGTTATCAACACCTCATTGGCAAAACCCTGAGACTTCCCTTGTCGGAACGCGACATCCCCATCATTGCCGATGAATCGGTGGATCAAGCATTTGGAACCGGCTGCGTCAAAATCACCCCCGCCCATGACTTTAATGATTATGAAATGGGAAAACGTCACACCCTGCCCATGCCATCCATTTTCACCCTCGATGGCAAAATCAATGACACTGCCCCCGAAGCCTATCGCGGCTTGGATCGCTTTGCCGCACGCAAAAAAATACTCCAAGACTTGGAAGCAAAAGGCCTCCTTATCGACAAAAAACCTCACACTTTGAACATCCCTCGCAATGAACGTGGCAACACCATTTTAGAACCCATGCTGACTGAACAGTGGTACGTCAAAATGGCTCCCCTCGCTGAACCGGCCATACAAGCCGTTCAAAAGGGTGACACACAATTTGTCCCCCAAGAATGGCAAAATACCTATTTCCGCTGGCTCGAGAACATCCAAGACTGGTGCATCTCACGCCAACTGTGGTGGGGACATCGTATTCCTGCCTGGTATGATGACGCGGGCCACATTTATGTTGGACGAGATGAAGCGGATGTTCGTAAAAAACATGAGCTCGCAGCATCTGTTGCATTACGTCAAGATGAGGATGTCCTGGACACTTGGTTTTCATCGGCGCTCTGGCCGTTTTCAACATTGGGCTGGCCGCACACCCCCAGCAGTCCATTTTACCCGACGTCTGTCCTCGTCACGGGCTTTGACATCATCTTTTTTTGGGTCGCCCGAATGATCATGTTTGGCCTCTACTTTACCAAACAAGTCCCATTCAAAACCGTCTACATTCACGGCTTGATCCGCGATCACGAGGGTCAGAAGATGTCAAAATCAAAAGGCAATGGCCTGGACCCCGTTGACCTCATTGATGGCATCGACCTCAACAGTTTAATCAACAAACGCGTTGCGGGCCTGATGCAAGAAAGCTTAAAACCCAAAGTCATTAAAGCCACAGAAAAGCAGTTCCCAGAGGGCATTAACGCCTTTGGCACCGATGCCTTGCGCTTTACTTTTGCAGCCATGGCCTCACCCACCCGCGACATCCACTTTGATGTCAAACGCCTGGAAGGCTACCGCAATTTTTGCAACAAACTCTGGAATGCCACCCGCTTTGTTTTGATGAATGTTGAAGGTGAAGAATGCAGCATCCGCACGCCGATGATGGATCAAGGCGATGTAGAAGCCGCTCTCCGTGGCGATGCCAGTATCTGCGAAAACATTCACAATTATTTTGACGCCCGCCTTCAGCACACCATCAACAGCATTCATGACGCGATCGCCAATTATCGCTTTGACCTCATGGCCCAGGCTGTATACGACTTTTTCTGGAATGATTACTGTGACTGGTATCTTGAATTCTGCAAAGTTATTTTAAACGAGCCTTCCTTGAGCCTTGATTTGAAATGCCACACCCGCTATTCCCTCTTGTCGATGCTGGAAAAAGTAGTCCGCCTCCTTCACCCGATCATCCCATTCATCACCGAAGAAATCTGGCAAACCTTGAGACAACCCTTAGGCCTCACAGCTAAAAGCATTATTGACCAGCCCTATCCCGCTGCTGCCCCACAATCAGCAGCGCTCCAGGAATTGACTCCTTGGCTGCAAGAGTTAGTCATTAAGATCCGTACGATTCGCGCTGATAAGAATGTCCATCCCAGCAAAATGCTCCCCCTTTATTTTGATGGAACCCTTGATATCCCGATTAAAGCGGCCATGCTATTCTTAAAGCCTATGGCGAAAGTCAGTCAATGCCTAGAAATGGACGAAGCACAGTACGCTACTTCTCAACGCTTCACTATGGACCGCAATCACCAACTTTGCACTTTCCATTTGGGTGATGTCATTGACACTGCCACTGAAAAAGCCCGTATTGACAAGGAAATTTCAAAAATTTCAGACGAAATGACAAGACTCACAGGAAAGCTTCAAAATTCTGATTTTGTAGACAAGGCCCCTGCTGAGATTGTCAAAAAAGAGCGTGCACGCCTTGCAGATCTTGATATTAAAAGAGGACTATTACAAAAAGACCTGCGGTTTTTGCAATAATGAGTTTTTATTCTTAAGTTAAGGCGATGAAGTGCATCAGTTTTTGAAGGGAAAGCTGACCCTGCAAACCTCTTAATCTTGCGAAAAAGTATGACCAAGATAAAACAGCTAAGCTGATCGAGCGCTATGCATCTGTGCAAAGACATCCCGGGTTTTGAGTTTCGATTTTGGCAAGTAAAAATCCAGAGCGAGCCGCGAAAAGCGTCTCGCAACTTTCAAGACCCCAGGATGCTCAAACTGACGCGCATGCAGGACAAGTAAGTCAGAACCCGTGAAACAACTGGGAAGGCGCTCTCCCACTCCACCGTCCAAACGTTGTGGGGGATGGTGAGGGGCCAGTTGATATAAAGCTTTAGGTAGAATGGGTTCGCCTTTGTCATCATGGGACAAATCAGGCAGGAAACCTAAGTCCTCAAACAAGGCAAATTCAAAGATACGCAAGGTCTTTTCCAAAAGAATTGGGTCCCTGCCTTCGCTAAGGCTTTGTAAGGCTTGATGATAGCGCTCATACAAAGCAAGATGAGCATCATGAGGGGCCATGAAAGACAGGAGCAATTCGTTTAAGTAAAACCCTGAAAAGAGGGCATCGCCTTCGAGATAGGTCGGAGGGCCATCACGCTCAGCTTGTTTTAAACTGGAAACTTCCCCCTGACCGCGACATTCGATCAGCAGGGGTTGAAAAGCCTGCAGCAAACTGTACCAGGCGGATTTTGGGCGCTTGGCGTATTGGGCTATACAGGTCACAAGACCTTGCTCTTGGGTGAAGATTTTAAGCAAAAAGCCTTGCTCTTGGTAAGAATACCGATGAAGGATAAAGGCTTTATGCTTCTGCTGTGACTTCAGCATCAACTTGAGGGCGATCAACCAATTCCATGTAAGCCATGGGCGCTGCATCGCCTTGACGGAAGCCGCATTTCAGAACGCGAGAGTAACCGCCTTGACGCGCTTTGTAGCGTGGACCCAGAACTTCAAACAGCTTTTTAACGGCTGCGTCATTACCCAGTCTTGCTCTTGCCAAACGACGATTGGCAACAGAGTCTACCTTTGCCAAGGTAATCAAGGGCTCAGCGAAGGCACGTAAATCTTTCGCTTTGGGCAAAGTGGTTTTAATGAGTTCATGCTCAAACAAAGCAATCGACAGACTTTTAAACAAAGCCTTACGC
>CAYGFJ010000151.1:1080-4377 GCA_964349115.1 uncultured Francisellaceae bacterium | reverse complement strand
CTCTACGGCAATTTAAAAAGTCATCTTAGCAAACCAGCTATCCGCCAGCAAGCAAGTGTGGCAATAAAAATATTAATCATGTATAATCTGCTCTTGCAAAACTTAATCAAAAGGAAATGAAATGGCTTATGCTACAAACCAAAGCGCTATCGATGCATTTCGAAGCGAGTATTATCCTGAGGTTGTACTCGCACCTACTGAAATAGAAACACTTTCCTGGTGCATGAATAACCCGATTACCACTCCATCTGGAGAGCCTAGCGTAGACGTTCACTTTGAAGTGAAGCGTGCTTTAAATCGCTTAAGCAATATGGAAATGTTGCGGGTAGGCAATTATGATGCTTTCATCGCCAATCAGGCAGAGCCCAAGATGTCTAGGGGGCAATTTAATTTCTTTGCTGAGAAGATTCAAGAATTAACCAAAGACGAATTTATTGCATTACGCGCGATGACCATCATCGGTTCAGTTTCGCTTTCGCCCGAAGCAAGAACAAGAGCCACGGCTCATTTAGGCAAGCACCCCGCCGATAGTATTGAATTTTTAGATGTCACTTTGCAAAAGTGTCCTGAAATGTATCCCGTTTACGCCGCGCTTGCGCCTTCTACTCAGCCTTTGCTACAAGAATCTTTTGCCTTTGGGCATCTTCGTCACATGCTATATATTGAGGGCAATCAGGGGATGTTTAAAGCGGTTGAAGATGCTTGTGCAAGAATTACTGAATCTGAAACCCGCCAAAAATATTTTGATTTTTGGTATTTGCAATGGTTTATCAATATCACTGGATTTAAAGTTTTGACAGATCCAGCGCAAGACCCGCATGGCTCCTCTTACTTACATTATGGCAATGCTGAAGCCTTGAGTGAACTTCATCGACTTTTGGATAGCGCTGTTAAAGACCCCAGCCAAGCCTCAGCAATGCTCCCTACTTATTTGGCTTTTCGAGCTGAACGCCTGGCGCTGGAAGGGGAAGAAGGCTCGCGCAGTTTAATTACGCAAATTGTGGCGTGGTCTCGGATTTATGGGTCTGATGCAAAAGTGACGATATTGCAAGCCGCTGTTGCCGCTTTACCAGGCGATGCTTTAATCCGTCCCGATGCGATAAGAACACGCACACCAACTTATGTCCCTGCTGTGTTTGATAATATTTTATCTTTGGTTCCCGCTGAGCCTCAATTGGCTTTTTATATCGCACTTTCCATTTATTTGAGCGCCTCCAAAACCTATCTTAAAGCGACGTGCGATAAAGATTCCTTTAGCCTCCCACCGCTTAATTTTCGTTTGGCTGCTGATAAAACAGGGCTTCAAGCCATTATTGCGGATGTAAGGCGTTTTCCTGCAAGACAAGCAGAACTTCCTTGTTGTGAAGTAGCACTCAATGATCGTTATGAAGTGACAGCATCACCCAAACCTGCGCCCAGCCTGCGTACTTTTGAAGAGATGGGCGGTGCAACAGTCACAGCAGATACAGCAGAATTCAAACTCTAGGAAGGTCAAGGGATTCAAAAACAGGGAGGGGTTTTATCGTGGGTACGTGGCTGAAACAAAAATATTTCTACACAAAAAAATCCCCCATCGTACGAGAAAACTCTGACAGCTGCTCTTTCATTAAGCCCTCTTTGATGCCAGTGATATGTAGAAAATAACAATTCATGTTTCCATAGATCTGCTCAATCAAGAAGGTTTTTCCAATACGACGACGACCGTACACGACAATAAATTCAGCCATTGTAGAGTGAAATGCCTCAGTCAATTTTCGAATCTCAGGGTCTCTTCCTGCACGAATTTTTGTCCTCAAAAGTTAGTCCGCTATTTATAAGCATGCTATAAGTAGCGGACTAAAGCAGAGGGATAGCCAATGCTGATCAGGGTGGAGTGGGCGGGCTTGTCAGAATCTAGCCACTAGGTGGTCTGCCCATTCTTTCACCTCTTTCCAAGGGTGTCAGGGTGCTGCTTAGGAGGTCATCTATTGGTACCTCCCCATCAGCGATTCTAGAACCCTCCCGATAAAAAGGTACCCTGATATATTCACAGGCGGTTTTTAGATGAATTTCTAATTGTGCACGGATGTCCAACCAAAGAGGGGCATCAGCTCCTCCTGATAGTCGTCTAACCTCTGTCTCAGAGCAGCCTTCTTTTTCACAAAAAAGATATCGGCTTCCTAAAATAGGTAATTCAAGGTATTCAGAATCTTCAAGGGCATCCTTTAATCGCCATCTGGGAGGGGTCCCTATTTTGACTATTTGTTTCCGCAGAGAGATTTCAATTTGATACAATACTTCGAGTACGCTGTCCTTATTATACCAGTCAGGGATTTGGCCGTGGCGGGTCTGAGTCATAATTATAAGAATCCCGTATAATCTGTTCTAATTTTATTTTAGCATACTATTTACGATGAGCAGTAGGGCGGTTGTACTTTAGAGAATCGTGAGCTCCCATTAGAGACATTTCTAAGCTTTGTGAGTGCTTGCCGCTATCAAATTTAAAAACCTCACAAAATGATGTGCTTTGCGTTATGTGAAGTAAAAAATCGTTGACAAAAAACTTCACATAATGATACGCTTGATATTATGTGAAGTAATGTAAGAAACCCAATGGATTCTAAAGTGTTTGTCGGCCGTAAAAAAGAACTTTCAGAGCTTAACAGCTTACTCAATAAAAAGTCCCCAAGTCTGGTCGTTATTCGTGGGCGCAGGCGTATCGGTAAAAGCCAGTTGGCCAAACAGTTCGGAAAAGGCCATACCTTCTTTCAATTTTCCGGGTTGCCTCCGGATGAAAGCACCACTGCACAAACCGAACGTGACGCTTTCTCCAAACAATTGGGTATCAATAATCTACCGGCTATAAAAGCGGATGACTGGATAGATTTGTTTTCGTTTCTGGCTAGAGAGAACAAAGAAGGCCAGGTTGTAATTCTTTTCGATGAAATCTCATGGATGGGATCCAAAGATCCTCATTTCCTCGGTAAACTTAAAAGTGCCTGGGATATGCAATTTTCAGAAAACCCGAAGTTAATCCTTATTTTATGTGGTTCTGTGTCCGCTTGGATTGAAAAAAACATCCTTTCCAGCACCGGGTTTATGGGGCGCATATCGCTCGATCTCGTTTTAGGGGAGTTACCCCTCGATGATTGCAACAAACTACTCAATGCATTGGGTAGCAAAGCCAGCAATTATGAAAAGTTTAAAATCTTGTCAGTGACCGGTGGTGTGCCTCGCTACCTCGAGGAGATCCAACCCAATCTCTCGGCCGATGAGAATATCAAAAAGCTTTGCTTCAATAAAAATGGCATTCTGTTT
>CAYGFJ010000151.1:0-1070 GCA_964349115.1 uncultured Francisellaceae bacterium | reverse complement strand
CATACCCATTACTGGGACATCAATTTCTCTATTAATTCTTGTAAATCCTTTTTCAATGTATTTATCTTTTAAAAAACCAAAATCATACAATTCAATTAAAACTTTACGTGGTAAAGCACCTAATGGTGTTAATTTTATTGATTTCTCTCGTTGAACGATTTTAAGAAACTCTTCTGTTAAACAAAAAAATGGCATTCTGTTTAGAGAATTTGACGATATTTTCCATGATCTCTTCACCACCAAGAGCCAATATTACAAAAAGATCGTTGAGCTTCTCGTTGAGGGAGATCTCGAATTCAACGAAATTTGTAATCATCTCCAAGTACAAAAGAGCGGGTTTTGGAGCCAATATTTAGATGAGCTTATCAAATCAGGTTTTCTCAAGCGCGACTTTACCTGGAATTTGAAAACCGGCAAAGCCTCTAGGCTCAGTCGTTTTAGGCTCAGTGATAATTATCTGCGCTTTTACCTAAAGTATATTGAACCCAATAAAGACAAAATAGAAAGCGGCCTTTTTGATGATAAGGCGATGAGCAGCCTGCCTGGATGGGACAGTATTATGAGCTTACAGTTTGAAAACCTTGTCCTGAACAATTATCGCTTTATCTGGCAAAAATTGAATATCAACACGAACGACATCGTTTCACACGGCCCATACTTTCAACGCCAAACAGTGCAATATCCTGGTTGCCAAGTCGATTACATGATTAAAACGCGCTATAATGCTTTAACCGCCTGTGAAATCAAGTTTTCTCGTAATGAGGTTAAACCCGAGATCATAGAAGCCATGCAGAATAAATTAAAAGCCATCCGCTTACCTATTGGATATTCATTCTGGCCTGTTTTAATTCATGTGAACGGCGTGAGTGAATCTGTAGTGAATTCGGATTATTTCAGCCACATCATCAACTTTAATGATCTACTGGGCTGAGCCCCGATATAAATTAATAAAGCCTAAGTAATACTTTCCAGTTTTGTCATGTAAAAATCAATAAAGCATCGGATTTTTGGGTTGAGGTAACGCTGGGCCTGATAGTAAAGGTAAACGGGTTGTAATGAGAGGCGTATCA
>CAYGFJ010000150.1:0-4385 GCA_964349115.1 uncultured Francisellaceae bacterium | reverse complement strand
TTGATTTCTGGGGTGATGACCAATTTTTCATTTTTAAGTAAATCTTGCAGCCACTCACTGGCCCAGATGCGTTCTTCCAAATACGCAATGGCGGCTAAGGGTTGAAACACAAGACCATTGGCGTTGTGTGCACCCACATCATAATACAAGCCCCCAACGCCCAGTGTGGCCGCCAGAAAGCTACCGCCTTTGTCAAAGACAAACACCTGGGCGTTTTGATACCGCAAAAATTGCAAGGCCAACATGTTCAAAAAGACGGACTTACCTGAGCCAGTGGGCCCGATCATCATCTGGTGACCTACATCGCTGATGTAGTTGGAATAACGGAAAGGCGTGTTGCCCGCCGTTTTGGCGTACATGACGACAGGAGCATTCAAGTGATTGTTTTTCTCAGGCCCCGCCCACAAAGCCGAAAAGGGAATCAAATGCGCCAAGTTTAAGCTGTGAATCAAGGGCATGCGAACATTCGCATACACCTGTCCCGGCAAAGAAGACAGCCATGCTTCAACCGCATTGACGGTCTCGCTCATGGTGACAAAACCCAGGCCATTGATGATGCGCTCCACTTCCCGCAGTTTTTCTTCAGCCGAATGAAGGTCTTCATCCCAGACGGTGACTGTTGCGGTGTAATAACCAAAAGAAACATAATCCTCAGCCAATTCCTGAAGCGCCTCATCTGCATCCTGTGATTTGCGTAAAGAGGCAGAATCCACCATGGCGCTTTCACTTTTCGAAATGGTTTCAGAGAGCATGGTCATCATGCCTTTGCGCTTGGCAAACCATTTTCGGCGATAGTTTTTAAGTTCCTTTTCAGCATCCAGCTTATCGAGGGGTAAAAAGCGTGTCATCCAGCGATATTCAATGGGTAGGTGGTTCAATTGATCTAAAATCGCAGGCACAGAGGCTGCAGGAAAACCCATGATTGAGAGGGTTTTCAAAAACTGTTTGCCCAGTTTGGGTTCGAGCCCACCCACCAACGGGCTGTCTGCTAATACTCCGTCTAAATATGCGGGAACTTCTGGGACGCGGACACTGTGATAACGATGAGAAATAGTGGAATGAAGGTAAGTCAGTGTGGCTTCATCATCCAAAAGATGCACTTCGAACATGAAGTCTTTCAAAATATCAAAGAGGCGGTCGACTGTTGTCGTGAAAAAATCAAGAGACTTGTTGTAGTTGGTTTCAGTTTCTTTTTCGGGGGAATCAATGAAAAATGCAGACAGTTTGGTGGTGGATTCTTTCGGGGGAAGGTAGAGCACCGTGAGGTAATACACGCTTTCATAATGTTCGCCCGCTTGTTCAAAGCTGTCGCGGCGTTCAGCATCAATGAGCCAAGAGAGGGGGTCTTGAAAAGCGCCTTCTTCAGGATAGCCCAAGGCTTTTTTGCGGCGGGCCTCGATGAAGATGGCCCAGCCTGAGCCCAAGCGCTTCAGGGCATTGTTGAGGCGCGCGGTGGCTGCAACCAATTGTGGTGGAGTGGAAGATTCAAGGTCTGGCCCACGAAAAGCGAGGCTGCGTTGGAAAGAACCATCTTTGTTTAACACAACGCCCGGCGCCACCAACATGGCCCAAGGCAACAAGTCGGACAGGCGGTGGGTGTCAGAGCGGTACTCTCGTAAATTTAGCATGGTTTAAACACCATAATAATTTTTTTGTTTCAAGTGACGCAGAATCACGTCGCCGAAGTAGGGGTCTTTCTTGGTTAAAATGCCCATGACGGCTTGAATGATCGCACAGAGGGGCAAGGCATACCATGAATGCAGACCCAGGGTCAGCGCCGCACAAAAAGTCCCGTTCAATAAAGTGAAGGTACGTGGCGCGCCCGCCAACAGAAGTGGGGTGGTCAGCGACGTATGAATGGTGACTTGAAAGCCGGGGGTGCTCATTTAAGCGGGTACCCCGCCTGCAGGTTGAAACAGCGTAGCCACAATGGATGCTGCCGTAAAGGCAATGGCCAAACCCATGACAATTTGAAACAAGCGACGCACGCCGCTGCCCGATTCACCAAAGGCAATCCCCAGTCCTGCAATGACAATCGCAATCACGCCACAAATTTTGGCAACCGGCCCGGAGATGGAATTCATGATGGCTTGCAGCGGGCCTTCCCAGGGCATAGGGGCCGTTGTGCTGCTGGAGTTTGCAAACAGATGGGGCGCGACCATCAATAAAAAGAGGCCCTGGTAAGCGCGGGTGGCATTTTCTTTGATTTTTTGTAGCATTTTTTTGATCCTTATAAGTTGGGAATATTGCTTAGAATTTTCCATGCCGCATGAAGATAGGCGAACATCGACCACAAAGTCAAGATGACAGAGACATAAATAAGGGCCATGCCGATCACCACGACTGTGCTCATCGCTGTGGGTTGGGAAATCAAAATCAACAGTGCAATCATTTGAACAACGGTTTTGACTTTGCCGATCATCGATACTTTGACTACAGCCCGTTTGCCAATTTCCGCCATCCATTCCCGCAGTGCAGAAATTACAATTTCGCGGCAGACAATCACAATGCCGGGGATGACCATCCAAGGGCTGGGATATTGTGACACCAGTAAAATTAGGGCGGTGGCCACCATCAGTTTGTCCGCAACAGGATCCAAAAAAGCCCCAAAGGCAGAGGTTTGGTGCAAGTGTCGCGCCAAAAACCCATCCAACCAATCAGTGATCGCCGCCAGCAAAAACAAAAAAGCAGCAATGAGGCGCGCATAGGAAAAGGGAAGATAAAAAACCAGCAAAAAAATCGGGATCAAAACAATGCGAAGCCAGGTCAAAGTGTTGGGAATATTGAAGGTGCGCATGGATAAAACCCCAGTTTTTTTGCATTATATACAGGAGATTTCGCGATTTGCAATGTCTGTATTTCAGGGCCAGGGAAAAGCCAAGCCTTTGACTTGGATAGAGGGGGCGCTGACCCCCGGAGAAGCGTGATCTGGGAGAATGAAAGACAAATTTGTCCAATGACCATTAGACAAATTTGTCCAGTCATGCTAGAATGCGCGAAATAGGAGGCTTTATGCATGATTCAGAACAGGTTCACAATCGCTTTAAAGAGGGCTTGCCTGTCTTTTTAGAGAATGACCCCCACCTGCTTTCCCTGTCTCGCCTGCAATACCAGCATGCCCCTGATTGGTGGAAAGATATTCCAGTGCAGGCGTATGGCATTTATATTTTAAGCGGCGGCCGACAGGTCGGAAAATCGACATCAGTCAAACTGTTTATTGCAGATTGCATACAGACAAAGCGTTTTCTGCCCGAACACATCCTCTACTTGCCCTGTGATGAAATTTTTGACGCAAAAGACTTAAGTCAGCGCATCCGCCGTTTTGTTGATACTTGCCAGGGCCACCCATTTTTGTTGGCCATCGACGAAGTGACTTTCGTTCCACACTGGGACCGCATCATCAAATCATTGGCCGATGAAGGCCATTTTACCCGGGGCTTGTGTCTGCTCACTGGGTCTGACACTTTGATTTTAAAAGAGGCTTCCATGAGCTTCCCCGGCCGACGCGGTGAGAGCGATCAAACCGATTTTCATGTCTACCCCTTGAGTTTTAAGGAATATGTGGCCCTGGTTCAAAAAACTGAACCGCCTGCCCATGACGCACTTCCTGGTCTTTTTCAAAATTATCTACAAACCGGCGGCTACCTCCGTGCCATCAACGATTTTGCAAGTCATGGCGCTGTCCTGCCTGCCACCTACCACACCTACGAACAATGGATCCGCGGAGACTTTTTGAAACGCGGTAAAAATGAAGCTTATCTCCTGGCCCTCCTTCAGGCCTTATTTACTGTGGGCATTTCCCAAATTTCCTATTCAGCCTTGACCCATAAAATCGGCCTCATGAGTAAAGAGACCTGTTTGGATTATTGCGAACTCTTAAAACGCATGGACATCCTTTTTGACTTGGAAGCTTTTGATCAAAACAAAAAGCGGGGCTTTCCCAAAAAAGACCGTAAATTTCACTTTCAAGACCCCTTCATCCAAAGAACCCTCTACCAATGGCTGCGGCGCGAGGGATACATCGAATCCCAAGACTTCGAGCCCGCCCTCATTGAATCCACTGTTGCCAGCCACTGCCACCGCTTTGCTAAAACGTACTACTTCAAAGGCCATGGTGAAATCGATGTCATCTATGTCAAAGACTCCCTCGTCTACGCCGTCGAAGTCAAATGGAGCACCCAGCTCCGCCCCAATGACTTGAAAATGTTAAAGCAATTTCCCAACAGCATCATCGTCACCAAGTCCCCACAAAGCGGCATCATGGATGGCATTCCCGTGATGCCTGTCTGGCAGTTTTTGATAACATCTTGCTTTGCCTTGGCCCAGGCGCTCTAGGGGTTTGAGGTTCAAAAGATGTGAGGGAGGTTGTGGGCAAAGCCCTGTCT
>CAYGFJ010000149.1:890-4389 GCA_964349115.1 uncultured Francisellaceae bacterium | reverse complement strand
TTCGAGCACCCCACCGCCACCAGCCATAGCCATCACCTAAAATTGAATATTATCGGACAATAATATCATATCTTGTTAAAAAAACGCAATGGAAATTATTTTTATATAAAAACAGGCGCGCTACAGGACAGGGCTCATGTAAGGTCCTTCAGTTTCACTTGATTTTTATTGAAAAAACAACTTCACTTGAATATTTAAATTCAATTGATATATACCCCTCATAAATGAAGAAGTTGCAATTTCTTTCGAGAGGAGATAAAACACCTGTCCTGTAGTGAGAAAAACAGCAGGCTGACTTATGAAATAATTATTAATTTTGACACAGAACCCTTCCCATAATTTTTTTCATCTGGTAAAATGAAAAAATTGTATTGTCGTTTGAAGGCTTATTCTATGGCTTATTCTATGGCTTATTCACCACTGTCTGCTGTGCCCCCTCTACCCCCCTCTGTGATGACAACACGGGTTTTTGAAGCAACGCTGAGCACCCATCTTGCTGCTTTGGAACCTAAATCCACAATCATGGTGGATTTTTTCTTTTACTCTCAAATCGGCAAGGTGATCGGCCGTCTCTGTCCCGGAACGCCTGCCGCTTTCTTTGCCCATCCCACGATACAATCAGCTGCGCGCGCATTCTACAATGAGGATACATCAGCGCATCATGTCCATTTTTGGACCGTGCTCAGCTTGGCGATTGCGCATCATTTCTTTCCACTTGATCGTAGAACCCCCCCACGTGAACCTTCACGTGAAGCTGCGATTGCGCGAACACAAAAATTGTTGCTGTGCTTATTGATGCATCCAGAGCTCCCCACCCCTGCGGCATTGATTCCTCATCCAAGCAGGCCCGGCGCGCAGGAAAGTGAATATGCGCACTTTATCAGAAGCTACTGGAGGCCCTTTCAAAACAACAATCGTCATCTCGTTCAAAGAACGCATGGCTTGGTCCTCAATACCCTTTTTCCGGAGCAAGCGGCCACCCCAGCTGCAACAGGGCCACGAGGCTGCGTGGAGTTGATTGAAGACAAACAAATCGACCGAATCCTTCAATTGTCTCTGGCTCCTTTTTCAGAAATGCTCATCGATGCACTGGCCTCCTTAGCCATCTTTAACCTGTCCCCTCCTGGGGACAAAGAATCACCCTCTCCCTCTCAAAGATTTATGGCGGGATTAGAGGCCTCTTTTAGAAACGGCTTCCCCAACGATACCATTCATGCCGCCATGACACGTGCAACGGCGTGGCGTTTTGGAATAGACCCTATTGAGGTAAGACAAAAATTGGCGCGACACTTGTGGTTTGCAGTGCTCAATGAATTGAGCGGGGGAAGCTCTCCTTTTCTAGACAATATTCAAAATACGATTCGATTGATGCTTGAGGAGAAGCGCCAGTCTCATGAATCGTTCTTGGTCATCCATGGCGCATCCTCTTTACAACACCTTTTCAAAGCCTACCGAGCCCGTCTCAAGGAACATCTCTTTCCGCGGTATCGGCATGCGGCAATAGGTTCAAGCGTGGCACTGGGGGCAATCGCTATTGCCTATACCATCATGACTGGCATTTTCGCGAGCACAGGGCAGACCGTGAGCATGGTCAGTCGCCTGACACCCCACGCAGTCAATTATGATCTCATTATCTGCAGCGCATTGCTCTCTGCAGCGGCGGCGGCGGCCTATGCGGGCAGACATGCTGTAGGCAGTATGGATGAGATCCTTATCGGTCGACAAATGGACGTGACACTTCGCACCCCCGTTTCGTGCGGACTGCGACTTCGCAATAGCCCGCGTGCGTTTTCAGCCAGTACTGTTCTCACTGCTGTCGCTTTGGGCTTAAGCAGTCAAGATCTTTTCTTCAAGCTCATGGGTGGGGACGTCAACAACAACCTGGAGCTTTATTCGCCACTGGCTATTTTTCTGGTCGCGTGTCTTGCCCTTGTCCTTCTGGGCCCTTGGGGGATGCAATTGCTCTTTAATGCCTACACCCGTCCTGAACTGCCCGAAAAGGACCTCAGTGCCCCAACCGCTCAGTTGCTGCCACCTCGGCCACCCGGCATGACGTATGGCAATTCAGCAGCTGTGTTGGGCATAATGGATCTTACTCGTCAACATGAATGGGCAGCAGAACCGATGGTTGACGCCTCAGCGCTAGCTTTTATGGGAGCTTCTTCCATCAAAGATGTCACTGTCTTTGAGGTAGATTCAAAGTAATAAAAAAAGCCGCTGGTTTAGAGCGGCTTTTTTAAAACTGACATTGCGTTTTAGCAAGTCGCTCCAAGTACACAACCAACAACTGGGTTTGTTGTCACATCCCCATTGGTGGCAAACGCACCAACGCTAAACAGTGAAACGCCTACTAATACTAACATTGCTACTACTTTTTTCATCATATCCTCCTTTGGTTGGTGAAAAACAGCGAGGTGATCTTATCCTACTTTTTTAATAAAAGCAATAGGTGTTTGCCCTGTTATCAATCTGCAATAGATTGCATAAAATTCAATGCTTTGATAAAATGCCGTTTTTTCATCATTCAGGAACCTACATGTCTCACTTGGTGCGCTTTGATTGGGCGATTAAATATCTCCTTCGCAACAAAGCCAATTTTGACATCCTGGAAGGCTTTCTCTCGGAATTGTTGAAGCGAGACATTCGCATCGAAAGTGTTCTGGAGTCTGAAAGCAACAAAGTCAGTGCTGATGACAAGTTCAATCGTGTGGATCTCCTGGTCGAAGCTGATCACAAAGAGAGGATCATTATTGAAGTTCAATGCTCACGTCAGTGGGATTATTTTTCTCGCATTTTGTATGCCACCTCCAAAACAGTCACTGAGCATTTAAAAGAAGGTTCTCCCTATGATGACATTAAGCGGATTATTTCAGTCAGTGTTGTTTTCTTTGATTTGGGCAGTGGCGAAGATTATCTTTACCACGGCACCACCAGCTTCAAAGGGATGCATTGTCACGATACACTGCAACTCGGCAGGGAAGAGAAAAAAGCCTATATGAATGCTGAATCTCCTGCTGAAATCTTTCCTGAATACTATCTCATCAAAGTCGATCAATTCCGTGAAAGCATTCAAGACAAATTTGATGAGTGGGTGTACTTTTTAAAAAATTCATCGATCAAACCTGACTTTGATGCCCAAGGCATCCAAAGTGCTGCACACAAAATGGATATGCTTCAACTGGACGAATCCGGTCGCCGCGCCTATGAACGTTTTCAAGAAAACCTGATGTACGAAGCCAGCATGACTGTCGTCCCCTATGACATTGGCCGCATGGATGGCCTGATTCAAGGGGAACTTCAAGGCATTGAAAAAGGCCTGCAAGAAGGCTTACAACAAGGCCTTGAGAAGGGTCTGCAAGAAGGGGCCAAAAAAGAAAAAGAAAGCCTTGTCAGAAGCCTCCTCCAAAAAAACTTCGCCTTCCCTCTCATCGCCGAACTCACTGGACTTTCGCTGGATGTGATTGCCGCCTTTCAAAAGCAAGTTTCCTAAATTTCAACG
>CAYGFJ010000149.1:0-880 GCA_964349115.1 uncultured Francisellaceae bacterium | reverse complement strand
GCAGGCTTTACTTCATCGGCAGCGTCAGCGTCAAGCTTTACTTCATTGGCAGCGGCAGGATTGCCCACCCCTACAGCGGCAGCGGCAGGCTTTACTTCATCGGGAGCGGCAGACTTTACTTCATCGGGAGCGACAGCGGGAGCAACAGGCTTTACTTCAGCGCCAAATACTGGATTATGTCTAACCACAGAGTCATCAGCAACAGTGCGATGAGGAGCAGCGCATGCGAGCGCACAGGAGGCCACCGTTGCACTCACTCCAACAACACCTGCCACTGCGACACCGCTTGCAATTCCGGCGGTTGTGGCAACTGAAGCAGAAGCTAAGGATGGAATCACTGAAAGCGCAGTGTGTGCCGCAACATAACCCACTGCCGCCGTTGCGCCCACTTTGACGACAGCAGCGGCTGCAGCAATTGCAGCGGCCACTGGGGGAACCAAGACACAGACAGCTATTATGCCAAGCACTAAAACCGCGCCAAGCGCAGCCTTCCCTCGGTTGTCAGAGGCCCAGCTTTTACAACGCATAAACCCTTGTTTACACTTTTCAAAAAAACGAGGAGGAGCAGCCACTGTAGCAATTGCCATTGGGATGGTTGCAATCATCAGTGGCGGAAAAAAAGCGCTTGCCACTGCCAGTGAAGCAATCACTCCCCCGCGCTTCTTCCAATTTCGAGAAGCTTCTGCTTCTGCTGGCGCTGGAGCACCTTCCATCCTAGCAACTCGAGCCCTTCTGTCGACGGTGGGGCCAAGCGCTGCTTCCGCTGCAGCCACCACCTGTGCCATAGAGGGGCGATCAATTGAATTGGTATGGAGCATCCGTTTAATATATTTAGCGTCTTCCGGAGGATTGTTCCATGCTGTCTCGAGATATGCATACC
>CAYGFJ010000148.1:0-4446 GCA_964349115.1 uncultured Francisellaceae bacterium | reverse complement strand
GCGTAGGCAAATCCACTTGGTTGAAAGCGATGTTTGAAGAGGCTTTTGTCATCAATCTACTGGATCCTGCTGTTTTTAGGGAGTATAGCGCAAGACCAGAGCGACTAAGAGAAGCAGTATTGGGCTGTCAGCAACACACCATTATTATCGACGAAGTCCAGAAGTTGCCTGAACTTTTAAGCGTGGTTCATGCTTTAATCGAAGAGAAGCAAGGATGGCAATTTATTTTGACAGGATCAAGCGCACGCAAATTGCGAAGCGCAGGGGTTAATTTACTGGGTGGTCGGGCAGAAGTGTATTATCTTCACCCTTTCATGGCGTGTGAACTAGGCAGTGCATTTAATTTAAATCAAGCCCTTGAGATGGGCCTTTTGCCTGTTATTTTAGAAGGAGACAATCAGGAGAAAAAGCTACATGCTTATGTGGCCCTATATCTCAAAGAAGAAGTTCAGATGGAGGGATTGGTTCGCAATATCGGTAATTTCTCACGCTTTTTGGAAGTGGTCAGTTTTTCACATGCCGAACAATTAAATCTGAGTAATATTGCCAGGGAATGCGGTATTTCAAGAAAGATCATTGAATCTTATTTGTCAATTTTAAACGATCTGCTTTTGTCTTTTACGCTTCCCGTTTTCACGCAACGGGCCAAGCGTGCCTTGGCCGATCATCCAAAATTTTATCTATTCGATTCAGGCGTTTATCGTTTTTTAAGAGTTCAAGGTTTTCTGGATACGCCTTCACGCTTGATGGGCTCAGCCTTAGAAGGCTTGGTGGCTCAACACTTACGTGCTTGGAATGATGCCCTCGATCAACAATATACGCTGAGCTATTGGCGTACCCGTGCAGGCAATGAAGTCGATTTTATTGTTTACGGCCCCGATCGCCTCTGGGCCATTGAAGTCAAAGCCAATGAACACATCCATTCCCGCGATTTAAGCGGCCTCAACGCTTTTTGTGAAGACTATCCTGAAGCCATCCCCATCCTCCTTTACCGTGGAACTGAAATGTTGCAAAAAGGAAAAATCCGCTGTCTTCCAGTTGAGCGCTTTTTACTAGAATATTTAAAGCTGTAGTTTAAAATATACGCTATAAAAAAACATGGGCTAAGCCGTAGAGGGCGAAACCGATCAGGAGGCAGCCGCCGAAAATATTGAAGGCGCGAAGGACTTTTCCTGAGATTTTGTGGCGGGTGAAGGCTAAAACGGTATTGAGGCCGACGATCCAACTGACAGTGGCGACCAAGACTGAAGCGGCTAAAAGCCAGTAAGCGTGAGGGCGACCAGCGATAATCAGGGCAGCTTGGGAACTCACGGATGACCAGAAGATGATGGTGAAGGGGCTTAGCATTGTTAAAATGTAGCTGTCTCGGGTGTGTTGCCAATAGGCTTTTTTCTTGTTTTTAGCCAAGCGATATTCGTCTTGTTCAGAAGAGTGCGTCTTTAAGGCTTGGACCCCAAACCAGAATAAAACAAGGGCTCCCAGGACCCCCACAGTATTTAATACAACGGGGTTTCGTAAAACCAAGAGGGCGCCCAGCCCAATCAAAATGATATAAGTGGTGTCAACCAGGCAGGCGCCCAGTCCAAAGCACAGGCCCACCTTGGGGCCAAAGCTTAAGTTGCGGCGAATTAGTTCTAAATTCATCGGGCCAATGGGGATGGCCGCACCATAGCCTAAAAGCAATCCGTATAAAATAATGTGAAGCATCAAAGAGATTGTAGTCTGTATTGAAGAGCCGTCTAATTTACAAGAATTAAGGGTTCTTGCAAAGAAATATCATGATATTCGATGTATCATGATGCTATACTCCCGCGATGATTTTATTTCACTGTAAACGCGTCGTTAAATACCTGTTATTGAGCCTGTGCAGCTTGATTGCAGTGTTGTTCATTGCGAGCATAAGCGTGACTTTGGTGCTGATTGCAGCCAGTCAAAATGGAGACTTGCAAAAATGGGTGGCCAAAAGCTTTGCGCCAGCGACCATTTCGTATAGAGACGCCCAGGTGTCTTGGCATTATGGCGAGCCTCGTATTTCATTTAACCAAATGATTGCCAATGACCCCAGAATGATGACGGAACCGTTGGTGCTCGATCATGTATCGATAGACGTGTCTCTTTGGTCTTCTCTTGCGCATTGGCAACTCATTACCAATGATATTAATTTTACAGGGCTTGATTTTCAGGCCGTGCAAAATCAGGATGGGTCTTTTACGCTGATGGGTTTTAATAATACGAGCAATCCAGCGCAATCTTTCACCTTGAGTCCCCTTTTGCTTCATTGGTTTTTGATGCAAGGCGGAGTGCGTTTAAACAATATTGGAATTCTGCTGACTCTGAGAAATGAAAGGCAGCTGCACTTTAATCTTGACCAGGTGATTTGGCAAAAACTTTTCCAATATCGTTTTAATATGCAGGGGTCCATTGCCGAAATTCCAAATAGCCATTTTTCGATGCAGGCCACCTTGGTACCTGGCAAAGACGTAACGGATTTATCAGATTGGAACTTTCACTTTGGAGGTGCCTTTATGGGTAGTGATTTTACACCGCTTTTTGAGTCCCAAGCGATCCACGGTTTGAGCTGGTTGTCTGGGGGAGGGCAGATTCATTTTACAGGAACGGCGCAAAACAGTACCTTACAAACCTTGAGCATCGAGGCTTCGCTCAACAATTTAAATTTGGACAATGCCGTAACCCGACAAAATATTGCGCCCAAAATTGATGAAATGATCAATTGGAATCGCTTGGATGGGGAAGGTTGGGAAGTGTCGATGCGCCCCTTGAAAGAACTGGATCTCATGGGCCCACAGGCCAATAGTTTGTTGCAAGTGACCTATACACCCACTGATTCCCATGCCCTCTGGCAGCTGACAGCTCATGAAGCTGATTTACATGTTTTGGGGCAATGGATTAACTTTTGGTTTAAACCCACCACCCAAACCGCCAAAACCTGGAATCTCTTGTCGCCTACCGGGGTCGTTGATAATTTGGTGGTGAATGCGGGTGCCACTACAGGGACGGCAATTTTTTCAGGCTCGAATATGACGCTGGGGCAAAGTCCCCTATTTCCCAATGGATGGCCACCCTCTACGTATGCTTTGAGCCTCTCCTGGACAAAGCAAGCTGCTCCAGCTGCCTGGAATGTAGCGCTCAGCAGTCTCACCATGCAAAACCAATGGATTCAACTGGCGCTGCAAGGGGGGCTGCAAGTCTTACTGAGCAATCCAGGCAATCCGATTTTTAATCTGACAGGAACGATCAACGCCAGCCATCTTGAAGAAGCTGGAAAATATTATATTCCAGAAGCTGATGTGGCCAAGAGTTTAAGTGTGTGGTTGACAGAGGGCCTGGTCAAACTGCCCGCTGTGACAGGCACTTTGACATTGAAAGGCCCGCTGGATGACTTGCCTTATGCAGATGGAGCAGGGCTTTTTGATCTGGCCCTTCATGTGACGAATGCAACAGTTTTGCCCTGGCCAAACTGGCCGTTGATCACGAACATCACTGGAGATATTCTTTTTCATAATCAAACCATGACGATTGATGCCCAAAAACTAAAAACAGAAAAAACAACCATTCAAACGGCTCATTTTGAAATTAAAGATTTGCGTCCCAGTGATATCAAGGCCATTGATATTACAGGGACAGCAGAACCTACTGCTGAAGGGGCCATTCATTATTTGAAAGCCATGCCGATTGTGAGTGCGGATCTGCGTCGTTTTCTCAACTCAACTGAACTCAATGGGAGCTTGGGTTTGACCCTGGGCATCCATATTCCATTGGGGGTCGATGAAAAAGAAGGGGTGACTGCAACGGGCGATGTTGATTTCAAACAAGACGATTGGTTTGTGAATCAGAATGATTCGAAGCCATTGATTGTGGGCCTGACTGGGCGCCTTCATTTTGTCAATGATATGCTGTCCTCAAGGGGTTTATCTTGTGATGCTTTTCATCAATCGATCAATGCAACTTTGTCACCCAGTCTTGTGAATGACCTGCATTTTACTGTGGATGCCTTGCAGTTAATGTCTCAAAACTTTTCAAAATTAGGAATGGAAATCAAGTTTAATCCTGAGGGTCTTGCAGTGATTTTAAACAATCCTGCACTCAAGGGATCATTGCTATTCACTGGAGAGCATGACCCTGTAGTGGTCAATTTTTCTGAATTGCATATGCAGACCTTAAAAACCCCTGACACCATTGGACAGGGAGAGCAAACTGCACCTTTATTGTTGGGTCAGCTGATGTCTGCGTTGCCACCCTTGCTCATTAATATCAAGGACTTGTTTTACAATGAAAAACTCTTGGGCAATGTGGCCATTCAAACCAGCCCGCTCTCTAATGGAATTTCCATTAAAAGAGCATCTCTGCAAAGTACGTCTTTAGAATTTTCAGGAAGTGGGATGGTTCAAACGCTCAATCAAGTGGACCATATGCAGATTGCAGGGC
>CAYGFJ010000147.1:0-4480 GCA_964349115.1 uncultured Francisellaceae bacterium | reverse complement strand
TGTAGCTGAGAAACAATAACACGTTCTGTACCATTGATAACAAAGGTACCGTGTTCTGTCATCAATGGGATTTCACCCATATAGACTTCTTGTTCTTTTACGTCTTTTACTACTCGGCTATCTGCAGAGGCTTCTTTATCATAAACAATGAGGCGCATTTTCGCTTTGATGGTCGCGGCATAAGTCATGCCTCCAATGCGACATTCACTGACATCAAAAGCAGAATCTTGTAAGCGGTAGCTCACAAATTGCAGTTCAGCATAGCCCGCGACACTGCTGATCGGGAACACAGAATGAAAGGCAGCCTGCAAGCCGACGTCATCACGTTTGTCAGGGCTTTTGTCTTTTTGTAAAAATTCTTTAAAGGATTCTTTTTGAATGGTCAATAAATAAGGGACATCTAAGACATCAGGCAATGTTCCAAACATCTTGCGAATACGTTTTTTCTCAGCGAAAGAATAAGTCATTTAGCGTTCCTCAAATGGCGATACACACAAACTGCAATCCCCGCATGAAGCGGGGACACAGGATTTAACAGAAAAAGACGAGTTACTTCACAGCAACTTTAGCGCCGGCTTCTTCCAGTTTTTTCTTGATATCATCAGCAGACTTCTTGTCAACGCCTTCTTTGACGTTGGTAGGAGCAGCTTCAACGAGGTCTTTGGCTTCTTTCAAGCCCAAACCAGTTAATTCGCGAACTACTTTGATCACGGTGACTTTGTTTTCGCCGAAAGATTCCAGAACCACATTAAACTCGGTTTGCTCTTCAACTGCCGCAGCAGCTACAGCAGGTCCCGCAACAGCAACGGCTGCCGCTGCAGAAACACCAAATTTTTCTTCCATCATTTTAACGAGCTCACACACGTCCATCACGGACATTGCAGCCACTGCATTTAAAATGTCTTCTTTTGATAGTGCCATTTTTTTATCTCCTAAGTAATGATTGCTTTGTTAAGCAGCTTGTTTTTGATCACGAACCGCACCAAACGCGCGCACCATTTGTGAATGGGGCTCGGCCAAGGTACGTACAAATTTTTCAACAGGGGCCAGCAACATCCGGCACAATGTCGCCAAGGCTTCATTTTTGCTCGGTAGTTTCGATACGGCTTCCAGTTGATTTGCAGCAAGAAGTTGACCCGACACCACCAAGGCTTTCACCTCGAGTTGCTCAATGTCCTTCAAAGAATCACGAATCAACCGTGCTGCAGCGCCAGGTTCTTCTTGCGAAAAAGCCAAAATCAAAGGGCCGATCAATGCATCTTTTAAGCATGCAAAGTCCGTTCCTTCAATTGCGCGACGCGCCAAAGTGTTGCGAACCACCCGAAGGTAGACGCCACTTGCACGCGCTTTTGCACGGAGACGCGTCATACTAGCGACGGTCGCTCCTTGATAATCAACCACAACTGCAGACAAAGCTTTCTTTGCAACTTCATTGACTTCCGTCACAATGTGTTGCTTGTCTTCAAGCTTGAGGGTCATTTCATTTCCTCATTTTGGTTGTACAACAATGCGGTTGTTACACCGCACGCCTGCGTGGGCTATTAAGTCATGGTCAAACCAACCCATCACTCCCACGGTCTTTGACGATCACGATTGTTGTCAATCATGACCCAAAGTCCTTTTATATTTATGCGGCCACACTCGAGAGGTCAACGACCAATCCGGGCCCCATGGTTGAAGAAACGGATAGTTTCTTCATATAAATTCCTTTTGTTGAGCTGGGCTTCACACGTCTCAAATCATTCAAGAGTGTATCCAAGTTTTGTCTCAACGCGTCGACCGTAAAATCAGCTTTGCCAATCACAGAGTGGACGATTCCGCCCTTGTCTGCGCGATAACGCACTTGACCTGCTTTTGCATTCTTCACCGCAGCTGCCACATCGACAGTGACTGTGCCCACTTTGGGGTTGGGCATCAGGCCACGAGGACCCAACACTTGACCCAATTGGCCCACAACACGCATGGTGTCGGGGGAGGCAATCACGACGTCATAATTCAAGTTGCCTTGCTTCATGTCTTCAGCCAAATCTTCCATCCCAACGCGATCTGCGCCCGCTGCGGTGGCGGCTTCAGCATTTTTGCCTTGGGCAAACACGGCAACCCGAACGGTTTTACCGGTTCCATTGGGCAATACCACAGCACCACGAACAGTTTGATCAGACTTTTTGGTATCAACGCCCAACACCACAGCCACATCAATCGATTCATTAAACTTGAGTTTGCTCACTTTTTTCAAGAGTTCAAAAGCTTCAGCAGCAGAATAGACTTTTCCAACAGTCACTTCTTTTTGAATGCCTTTCCAACGTTTTGTAAGTTGTGCCATCTTAATTGACTCCCTCTGTTTCAATGCCCATGCTGCGTGCAGTGCCTGCAATGATGCGCACCGCACCATCGATGTCTGCAGCGGTTAAGTCAGGTTGTTTCATCTTGGCAATTTCTTCCAATTGCTTGCGGGTAATTTTTCCTGCGGAAACTGAACCGGGCAATTTGCTTCCAGCTTGAAGTTTCAGGGCATCTTTAATCAAATAGGATGCGGGAGGGGTCTTCATCACAAAAGTAAAGCTTCTGTCTGCATAGACGGTGATGATCACAGGCAAAGGCATGCCAGGTTTCATCGACTGAGTCTGTGCATTAAAGGCTTTACAGAATTCCATGATATTCACCCCTTGTTGACCTAATGCAGGTCCAATGGGTGGGCTTGGGTTCGCTTGACCCGCCTTCACTTGCAGCTTGACATAAGCTTGCACTTTTTTAGCCATATTGTTCTCCTTTATGTGAGTCGTAACGCCTTCATCAATGCCGGCTTAGAGCATGAGTGGGCTCCCCTAAAAAAATCGCTAAACCTTTTCTTTGCGAATTTGATCGAAGTTGAGTTCGATCGGTGTAGAACGGCCAAAAATCATGACCGATACCTTTACTTTTGTTTTTTCATAATTCACTTCTTCAATGACACCAACAAAATCCGTAAACGGACCGTCTGCAATCCGAATGACTTCACCCACCTCGAACAAAGTTTTGGGCTTGGGTTTGTCATGAGTGTCTTGAACGCGGGATAAAATATTGTCGACTTCTTTGTCTGAAATGGGGGAGGGCTTGTCTGCACGTCCACCAA
The DNA here is from genome assembly GCA_964349115.1 of uncultured Francisellaceae bacterium. Taxonomy (GTDB): domain Bacteria; phylum Pseudomonadota; class Gammaproteobacteria; order Francisellales; family CACEW01; genus JAJZUD01. The sequence continues at coordinate 1,368 of CAYGFJ010000147.1, read as the reverse complement.
TAAAGCCCAATACACGCGGCACATGACGCACCAAATGCCAGGTTTCGTCATTCATTTCCATTTTAACCAGGATGTAGCCGGGGAAAAATTTACGTTCACTTTTACGCTTTTGGCCGGACTTCATTTCCACTACTTCTTCAGTGGGAATCAGAATATCGCCAAAACAAGCTTCCAGGCCCGCTTCTTTAATGCGATCGAGCAGAGTTTCTTTGACTTTGTTTTCAAACTGTGAAGTGGTTTGTACCACATACCAACGCAAGCTCATGAACCGGTTCCTTATATCAAAAGTGAACTGACAAAATACGCAAAGAGACTATCGATGCCCCACAAAATCAAGGCCATAATCACCACCATTCCTGCAATAATCAAAGTCGTTTGCATCGTCTCATGACGTGTGGGCCATACCACCTTTCGCAACTCAACCCGCGCCTCTTGCAAAAAGCGCCATCCCATTTTCCCTTTTTCAGTGCCCAAGGCCACTAACAAAGCAACAATGGCACCAATAATCATAAAAGTCAGTCGAATCGGCAAAGCCATCGACCCAAAATAAACATTGCCCCCAACGATCAAACAGACCAAAATCGCAACCAGGACCCACCTAGCCACATCCAGTGTTTTCGCGCGTTTCAACTCTTCTGGCTTCATAGAATAGTATCAAATACAAACAAAAATGGTCGATTACTATAGCACAGTGAACCCCTGCCCGCAAGCAGTTTTACGCGCCCCCAGGAGCTCCCGCTGCAATACGTTACTTTTCGGTGAAAAACCTGCGCCTGACTACAGCACATTAAAAGAGGTTGTCGTCACATGAAGTGAAAATAAGTCGCATTTTGGAGCCTTTATCTACCCGTTTTTTATCGACCCAGTATCGCAAAATTTGAAATGCCGCTCTGGATGTATTATATGCATGTCTTACAAATCCGAAAACAAAATGCTGACAGACTCTTCGTTGTTAATACGGCGAATTGTTTCGGAGAGCAGTGAGGCCAGGGACAATTGAGTGATTTTGTGGGAGGCCTTGGCTTTGGGTGAAAGCGGGACAGAGTCAGTGACAACCAGTTGCGATAAGGCAGAAGATTCCAGCGTTTCAATGGCATTGCCAGAGAGAATTGGATGGATGCAATAGGCAAAAATCTCGGTGGCGCCATGGTCTTTTAAAGCTTGAGCCGCTTTGCAGAGCGTGCCTGCGGTGTCGACGATGTCATCGACAATCAAGCAGCTGCGGTCTTTAATGTCGCCAATGACGTTCATGACTTGCGCTTCATTGGGGCGGGGACGACGTTTGTCGATGATGGCCAAGTCACAGTTTAAGGCTTTGGCCAAGGCGCGCGCCCGAACGACACCACCGATATCTGGAGAAACAACAAC
>CAYGFJ010000146.1:0-4522 GCA_964349115.1 uncultured Francisellaceae bacterium | reverse complement strand
CAGGAGACGCGCTGCCTGCATGCAGTCGGGGTGCTCTCCACTGCAAACAGCCTTCACTCTGTCGAGATCCTCTTCAAGAATGCTCGTCCGATCACGAGATCTTAGCGCTTCATAAAAAGTGGGGATGCTTGGAAAATCGATGTCCTCCGCTCGCCGTCGCCGCGCCTGTTCGATCAGGGTGTCGATTTGAGAGGCAGTCAAATAACTGTCATATCCCGCTCTTACAATGTGCTTTTTATATAAAAGCAATACATCTAAATATCTCGGATCGACATGGATGGCAACTTCCAGTAGGGGTTCAAGCAAATGAGGGTTTCCTCCTGAGGCAATGTGCGCTCGCGCTTGATTCCGCAAATCCGTAGGTAAAAGACCAACCCCTCCAATCATTTTCTGGATTCAGCAGCAGGTGATACTGAGCCGAACCATGAACCAAGCCATGCGGTGGCGCGACTGAGTACAGAGGGATCAGGTCTGCTAGATTTCATCATCTCATTAAAGTAAACCGTTGCACTCCCCTCAAAAAATTGGTGCTCAGCAGGAGCGCTGAGCATTCTTTCTCCCCCTCCCCCTGAGGACGTAGGGGTGTCAGTAGCCGTGGCTGTGAGCTCAACAGTGGTACCGGCGTCTGCTTTGACTCCCAGCTGACTCAGCATTGTAAACGCGGTAGCATCCGAACTTGGATGAGGGCTGACACAAACAGCAGACCCTGCTCCCTGGATGACCTGGCTTATACCACAGAAGTCGACCTCTGCCTTAGCACCCGCTGGGTTGACCACCACAGCAACAGTCGCACTGACATCCTTGTTAGTGGGCCTAACACAAGGAGATGTTCCAGTCAGATTCGCAAGAGGCCGACAAAACACTTCCGCTGCACAAAGTATCGTTGCTGCAGGCAACCCACCACTCACTGTGCACACTGGATCATAAGGCAAAAGCATTACCCCTGCTAAGACACCAACAACGAACAAGCATAAGCATGCGCGAATTGGTTCGTTGCCAACGACCGGTGGTGGTACATTGCCCCCCATGTTGACCGCGACCGCTGCTGCCGCCCCACCCGCTGGCACCACATTGTTATCACCTACTTCAAGGACAACGGGAATATTGTCGTTGCCAGCAACCTCCTCATCAGCCGCTGCTAAAAGAGGGACTGTGACTGCCTCATTTCCAGCTTGCTCATTTCCACCTTGCATGATCGCTCCTTATTTTGATTAAAGAAATTTTGCGAAAGATAACATACGACCATGGGGGGCGTCAACAATTAATTATTATTTTTGTTTCTATTGAGTGGATATTATTTTTATTATGATTTAGACCCCCGCCTTCGCGGGGAGGACAGAAGCGATTAAGCAGCTTGACCTGAGGCTTGTTGCATCATGGCTGCGCAATGTGTACTCCATTTTATCTCGCAATCAACTATGCTCATAGGGCGGTACCGTCCTGGACAGGCAGAGACCCTGTGAATGCTGAGCGAGGATGAAAAACCGCAGCGTGCGGATTGAATACTCTGGCGGTTGAGACTGCTTTGATGGCATCGAGTTGTCGGCCCAGAGAAACAAGATCAGCTAGCCGCTCTACCAATTCAGCCTTCAATTGAGCAATTTCCGTAGAGCGCTCTTGCAATTTACGACTGCGATTTTCAGCCTGCTTTTTTAAAGCCTCATTTTCTGCTCTCAAGGCTTCTAAAGCTTCTCTCATTGCAGCCGCTTCTCTTGCTGCTGCCTGTGCTGCGCGCTCTGTTGCGCTTGCAGCATCTCTTTGTGCTTGAAGTGCCGCAGCTTTTAAACTTTGAATGGCCGCATTGGCATCGGCACACTGTGCTTGCAGCGCTGCAAAAGCAGCAGGACTGAACACGCGCGAAGACATAACGCGGGCTTCCCCTGCAAGAAGAGGCCCTGGGCTCAGTTCGGGTTCGCTGGGCAGGGCCTTTCTGCCTACCAGAGGCAGCGGTTTTCCATGCGCAGCATGAAGTGCCATAGCGTCTTGCGCACAGACGGCCTGACGCTTCACCTCTTCCGATATCAGCGATTTAGGCGTCATAATGCCCGAAGCAATCAGAATATCAAAAAATTGCTTTGCTTTTTCAGTATTTTGTGCAACACCAAACCCATCTCGATACGCTTCTGCAAGAAGCACCATTGCAGCCTCATATCCATATCCAATGGCTTTGACACAGTGATACAAAGCCAATTCTGGATTGATGGACTGTCCATTGCTACCAGTTTTATATGCCTCATACTGTGTCCAATGATCTTTGATCAGGGCCTGCCGCTCAGCTGTTCTGCGGCTGACTTCCTTTGCTCGCTGGACTTCTTGTAATCGCCGGGCTGTCGCTGACTTTCCACGATTGATTTCCGCGTTCAGTCTTGTGTATTGAGCGCGAGCATCACCATCCTCTAATTGGGCTGCTTCATAAAAATGCGCAAGGGCCAATGCAGGATCCACTTTAAGCCCTCCTTTTCCAAAGAGATAGCGATAAGCCAATGCACAGAGCGATTCAGGCAATCCTTTTTTTGCGGCTTTCTCAAAAAGGGCTGTAGCCCGCCCCTCATTGTGTTCAGCCTCATACATTGTGGCCAAGGCATGCTGTGCAACGGGCAAATCAATTGCTTTTTCCAGCAAACGTTTTGATTGAGCACGCAGATTGAGATCACATTGACTTTGTGCGGTGACATGAACATGACGTGACAAATAATATGAAAACAGCGCACTGTCCAGCTTGCCTTCCAGCTCACGCCATAATGGCAATTTAAACAATGAATCCACTGCAACACTGTCCTTCAGACGTATATAATCAATATATCGCAGGCGCACCAATTGCATCAGTGCTAAGCGAGGAAAGCCTGAAAAGATTTCAAGATCCTTGTTTGCATCATGACTTTGCTGAGCGAGTGCTTGGAGGGTTTTGCCTACTGCATCCAGCGTCCAATGAGGATGGACTTTCAGTAAGGCAGGCGCTCCATGAAGCAAGAGTTCATATAAAAACAAGGCAGGAAGGTAATGCGGCCGCTCCAAGTCAATGGCCAAAATCAATTTTTTTGCAGCGACTTCAATCCAAGCTGTGTCTGGAGCGGCCGCACTTTGAAATAAGGCAATGGCCTCACAACACAAAGAATAGGGAGAAATCACTCCAGCAGGCACTGGCAGTGCTGGGCAATCTTGATCACGCAGCGCACGCATATGAATGAGAAGCGAGTCCTCTTCTGCATGGGGAGTAATCCCGCACAAAATGTTCCTGATGACATTGAAAGTGTGATCCCTCTTGTCTTTTTTATCAGGAGAAATATTGCCTGCATTGACCAGGCAATAGACTGCTTCTTCTGTGCAATCTGGATAGGCACCCTCACCTTCTCGCGACATCAGGTGTTGACCCAAATAATAGGCCGCAGAGTCAGACCCCAAAAGCATAGAGGCGCGTACAGCACGGACTGCTTCTCTCATGCCTTCAGGCGTTTTTTGTGAAAACCAAAGTTCAGCATAATCCGCCATTGCAGAACCGATCACCTGTCCCGCTTTTTGAAAAAAATTCCACATCGCTTCTTTTCGTTTCAAATCAGCTTCAGTGATCACAATCGTACTGCCCGCTTTGGCTGCAGCAGTTTTTATTTGTGCAACGCCTTGCTGTAAAAGGAAGCGCGCATACAAATATTGTGCATAAGGATGAGCCCCCGCATTTTTGAGGTAAGGAACCAAAACCCCTGTTGCCTTAGCAAGTTCCCTGTTGTGATAGTAAATTTCTGCCAATAAAACTGCCTTCAGCGGCCCCTCTGCCCATGATGAAAGTTGCTCTACAAGCGAGGCGCTCTGCCTTCGTAAACATGCTGCAAAAGCAGCTTCATTGTCCTCAATCGCGGACTGCAAGCGATCATAATAAGGATAAAGCATATCCGGATATAAAAAGGGGAATAGTTCATCACATCGCAAGAGCAAATGCGCAAGGACAATAATGAGCGGGTCGCCTGGAGCCTGCGCTAAAAGCTGCCCCGCCATTTCAGCCGTCTGTTTAAACTCACAGGCTTTAAAGGTCTTTTCAATATTAGTCCATAGGCCTGCAGGATCTTCAATCGGTACATCAGCTGAAGTTTCCGTCATCTCATATGCAGTCACAATTTTGATTAATTCGTCTTTGTCACACAGCGCAAGCTCAGATTCTGAGATATCAGAGGGCTCATGCATTCGCTTCGCAATTGCAAAGGCCAGTTGATTGAGGGGCCAACGCACATAACCATCAACAAATGCATGATCTCCTTTTAATAAACAGCTCGCCACCAAATGATGAAGCCCCAAAAGGGCTGGCAAATAATTGGGCGACAAACTCAAAACAATCGAAAATTGCCGCACAGCGCTTTTCAGCGATTCAAGATCCCCTTTCTCTTTATTCTCAAAGGCCAGGCTCAATAAATGATGCCGATAATCTGTCTCATCTGGTTTGTCTACGCTTGCTGCTCCTGCCATCTGGATCTCCATGTAAAAAACGGAGGGCAGAATAGCAAGAGAAAAGAAGGAATGTCAATAATAATAT
>CAYGFJ010000145.1:2997-4550 GCA_964349115.1 uncultured Francisellaceae bacterium | reverse complement strand
ACATTGACGAGCAAGGGTCAGATAACCCTCCCCAAAAGCATTCGAAACTTGTTTAAATTGCAGCCTGGACACAAGCTTGAGTTTGTGATCACAGGGGCAGGCGAGGTCTGCCTCAAGCCACGTCGTCTGGGTTTAGATGATCTGTATGGCATGGCTGCCACGCTTAAAAAAGCAAGCTTAGAGGATATGAATCAATCCATTGCAAACTACCATCGGAAAAAGAGAGCAAAATGATTGCCATCGACACCAATGTTTTAATTCGCCTCATCACTAAAGATGATGCTGTGCAAGCAGAGCAAGCCTATCATCTCGTGCAATCAACCTCGCCCGTCTTAATCAATCACCTCGTTTTGTGTGAAAGCATTTGGGTGCTTAGCAGTTTTTATGAGTTGCCAAAAGCCAAGCTTTGCCAGGTGATCGAAAGTCTGCTCTTGAATGAAGCTTTCTTGATCCCACACAATGATCTTGTCTGGGCAGCTCTCCACGATTATCAAGAAACAAAAGGAGACTTCTCCGACATCTTGATTGGCCTCAGCAACCAAGACCTCGGTGCAGTCACTTTCAGCTTTGATGCAAAGGCTGTAAAACAGCTTCCCTATTTTAAAATGGTGCCCTGATTACAACAAACTCCAGCATAGGCTCACAATCAAGACCAAGAGAATAAAGAGACTTAAACGAAAAAACAGCAGGTTGCGCTCTTGGAGAAACAGCCAGGCGGTCATGAGGACACGGATGATTTGGGTGAAAAAGAGGAGGAACAAACCCAATTGAATGAGGCCGCGGGGTTTCAAGTGGAAGGCGTCTTTGATCATGCCGGCCAAAGAGGTGAATTGCTGGGGTTCTGAGTGAAAGCTTGTGAAGGTATAGACTTCAAAGGCGTGTTGCCACAAAAAGAGGGCCCCTCCAATAGTGATCAAGGCAGCGGAGATCAGGACAGCAATAAACAGTGTTTTACCCATGAGTAAGGGGATGTCTTTCATACCGCGCCTCCAAAGCCTTTGACGATCATTTGAAGACCTAAAAAGACGATGACAATGCTGAAAACAATGCGTAAATATTTGGTGTTGATGCGGTGGAGGAGTTTTCCGCCAGAGATGGCCCCCAACAAAACACCCAGCACAACGGGAAAGCTTAAAACGGGGTCGATGTATCCGCGAGAAAAATAGATGCCCGCGCTGACCGCAGCCGTGATGCCGATCATAAAATTGCTGGTGGCGGTAGAGACTTTGTAAGGCAACTTCATGGCCTGGTCCATGGCCAATACTTTGAGGGCGCCTGAACCGATACCCAGCAAGCTTGATAAGGCACCCGCCACCAATAAAATGCCCCAAGCCAGCGGAACATTTTGAACGGTGTAGGGTTTTGGAAAGCTACCCTCCAATTTCATTTTAACAGCCCAGGGGTGTGAGGGTTTTGGTGGGCCATCAGCTTCTTTGTGAGTCCAGGTCAAATAAGCAGAGACAATCAAAATGACCCCAAAGACAATCGCAATTTTGCTGCTGTTAAACACCAAAATGAGGGCAGCACCCAAAAGCGCCCCCGCGTCGAGCGCA
>CAYGFJ010000145.1:0-2987 GCA_964349115.1 uncultured Francisellaceae bacterium | reverse complement strand
GCAGCGGTTTCCAAAAAAATGCCAATGCGTAAATTGGTGTACCCCGTTTTCAAATAAGCCATCGCTGTCCCTGAAGAGGTTGCAATCACAGACAAGAGCGAGGCCCCCATGGCGTAATAAATATTGACATGAAGCAGCAAAACCAAAGCAGGAATGATGACTACCCCACCGCCCAGCCCCGTCAAAGCCCCCAAAATGCCAGCGAAATAGGCGGTGACAAAGAGCAGGCCTGATGAAAATAGTAAAATCATACGCCAGCTCCTGGGGGATAATCCAAATTAAAATGCAGGCCGATGCTTTCTTTGCGGGCCATCGCGGCTTGTACGATCAGGTCGGCCACCACAATCAAATTGCGTAATTCGAGCACATCTCGACTGACACGAAAGTGAGCGTAGTATTCTTGCACTTCATGCTTCAGCAATTGCACGCGATCATGGGCCCGCGCAAGGCGTTTGTCAGAGCGGACGATGCCGACGTAATTCCACATAAAACGCCGCAGCTCATCCCAATTTTGGGTGACCATGACTTCTTCTTCTGAATCATGGACAAAGCGGTCATCCCAAGGTGAAATGGGGGCCAGTTCAAAGGAGGGGTCAAAGTGTGCAAGAATGTCTTGGACGGCGGCTTTGGCGTAGACCAGACATTCTAACAATGAATTGCTGGCCATGCGATTGCCGCCGTGTAAGCCGGTGCAAGTGACTTCTCCTGCGGCGTATAAACCGGGAATGTCCGTGCGTGCATGGGTGTCGACGACTAAACCGCCACAGGTGTAATGGGCGGCAGGCACCACAGGAATGCGGTCTTTTGTCAGGTCCAAACCATAGTCCAGCAATTTTTGATAAATGTTGGGGAAGTGTTGAGTAATCAAGTCAGAGTCTTTGTGCGAAATATCCAAATACACACAATCAATCCCCAGGCGTTTCATCTCATGGTCGATCGCACGGGCCACAATGTCGCGAGGGGCTAATTCTGCAAGGGGATGGAATTTTGGCATAAACCGGGTTCCATCCGGCAGAAGCAGAGTCGCGCCTTCACCGCGCAGCGCTTCCGTTAGCAAAAAGGAATGGGCCAAGGGATGATATAAACAAGTAGGGTGAAATTGGTTAAACTCCAAATCTTTGACGCGGCAACCGGCGCGATAGCCCATTGCAATGCCATCACCGCTGGAAACCCGGGGGTTGGTTGAATACAAGTACACACGACTTGCTCCGCCTGTTGCCAAAATGACGGCCTGGGCACTGAAGGTGATCACGGCATGGCGGCCTTCATCCAAGGCATAGCACCCCACGACACGGCCTTTTTGTTTGACCAAGTCGATGGCGATTTGATTTTCGAAAATATGAATATTGGAATGGCTGCGAGCAACTTCCACCAAAGTCGTTGATACTGAGCGTCCTGTTTCATCGTCGGAATGAATGATTCGTCGATGCGAATGCCCTCCCTCCAGATTGAGGTGATAGCGCCATTCGCCGCTCTGTGTCTGTTCTTGGGTAAATTGAACCCCGTGTTCGATCAACCATTCGACGGCAGAGCGTCCATTTTCTACTGTGAAACGAACCGCTTTTTCATCACAGAGCCCCGCGCCAGAAATCAAAGTATCCTGAATGTGGGCGGCTAAGGTGTCTTCAGAATCCAAAACCGCTGCAATGCCGCCTTGAGCATAGAGAGTTGAACTTTCTTGGAGTGAGCCTTTGCAAATCAAGCCCACCTGCTTACCAGTCTCCGCAAGGCGAATGGCAGCACTTAAACCTGCGGCACCGCTGCCGATGATGAGGACATCAAAGTGGTGGTTCATGAAGCAATCCTGGCAATAATGATTTCATCATCTTTGAGATAAACTTCAGTCAAGCCATTGGTGAGCGCGCCCAATTGTTCAAACAATTGAAATTGACCGGCGATGGAGACCAGCTCAGCAGCCAGTTGTTGGCAGAAAATGCGGGCGTTTTTGTTGCCGTTGACGCCAGCCAAAGCACGGCCGCGTAGGGTGCCATAGACGTGAATATTGCCGTCGGCCAGGAGTTCAGCCCCAGGGCTCACGGCGCCGACGACAATCAGGTCACCCCCTTGGGCGTAAATGCGTTGGCCACCGCGGACAGGGTCGGTGATGATTTTAGTGCCTTCAGCAAAGTTGGCGTTGCCCCCGGGAGTTTTGTCGGTTTTGCTTTGGTCGTTTAACAGCGCCAAGCCTGCTGAGCGAATGGCAGCGGTCCAATCTTCTTTGGCGCCTTTGACCCCAACGGGGATGACTTTGTTTTTATTCAATATCTGGCACAGTTTTTTGAAGTCGAAATCTAATTCAGAGAGGGATTGGAGGTCGATGACCATGGGAGTGTAATTGAAAAATTGGGGAGCGAGCAAAATTTTGGCTTTGAGATCGCGCTCGAAGGCGTCCAAGTCAGCGGTCATCAGCTGCAGGACACTTAAAGTAAAGAGGCTGCCCTTGAGTTTGAAGCTGTTTCCCATCCGATGTCGTCCGCGTATTTGAGGGTGAACATGTTAAACAAATTTGCCCCTCTATGCTATCATCACCACCTTTATTTTTTGATGGAATCCCTTTTATGAAAACTCGTTTTGCGCCCAGCCCAACGGGCTTGATTCATCTTGGCAATGCACGGACGGCATTGTTCAGTGCTTTGTTTGCACAAAGCCAAAGTGGGCAATTTTTGCTGCGGATTGAAGACACAGACAAAGCACGTTCAACGGAAGAATTTGTGACAGCCCTGGTGCGGGATTTGCAATGGCTGGGCATTGCTTGGCAGGAAGGTGAAGGCTTGGTGGGGCCGCATGCACCGTATCGTCAGTCAGCGCGTTCGGGCATTTATGAGCAATATTATGAAGCCCTGGTCAAAGCAGGGCGGGCCTATCCTTGTTATTGCAGTGAAGAGGACTTAGATCTCGAACGCAAATTACAGAAAGCGTCGGGTCAACCGCCTCGGTATTCGGGAAAATGCAAGGCGCTGTCGCCGGAAGTTCGGGCTGCCAAAGAC
>CAYGFJ010000144.1:0-4595 GCA_964349115.1 uncultured Francisellaceae bacterium | reverse complement strand
AGACGCCCACCGAACCTTCACCCTCCTCACCAACTACCCCAACCAAGACAACCCCGCCGAAAAACAACTCGACCACCTCCAAGCCACCACCGGTAGTCGTGAGCAATCCACTCTGCAGAATTCGCATGTTCTGCATGGGAAGGGTGTGGCGGTGATGCCGGTTAAATCCTGCGCTGGCAATCATCAAGCCATCAAAGGGTATGCACCCGACTCCAATACTGTCATCATTGAATATAATGACGGCTGTCAGCAAATTCGAACTGGTGGTACACTCGCTTGGCGCAACAATAATCCGGGGAATGTGACTATCGACAAACTTAACCCACATATATTTGGCGCTTTAGGTAAAGACGCGCGCTTTTCAATTTATCCCGATGAGGCAACTGGATTTAATGCGATAATCTCCTGGCTCAACACCCCTGGCTATCAGCAGTATACTTTGTCGGGCATGATTCATGCGAAATATGCACCCCCTCAGGAAAATAACTCTGTTGCCTACGCCCAATTTGTTTCTAATAAAACAGGAATCTCCATTAACCACCCCATGAGCACCCTCACTCAAGCTCAGATTCAGAGTATTGCTGCAGCAATCAAGCAATATGAAGGATGGAGAGCTGGAACAGTAGTTTGGAAGAAGGCCCAAAATTGAATATAAACAGAAAAATATTAATCTTCTTCTTGTCTTGCTTGATTTGCATTTGTGCTCAAGCACAATGTACCAAAATTTCAGATACGCAAGTCAATCCACCTCAGACATTTTCTGGATATTTTTTGTCTGAAAAAGAATGGGGTCCACCCAATTTTGGTGAGAGCCCTAAAACAGACAGTCAGTTCACAGCACTGCTGTTGAAGCTTGATAAACCCCTTGAGGTTTGTAGCTCCGGCGATAACTCAACTGATGCAATTACTGTTAGATGCATTCAGGTGTTAGATGCGGCATGTACTCCATGGAATACCACATTATATTCTCAGCACGTCAATGTGTATGGTGCTTTGTCTGTTGCCACAGGGCCAGCACAGATCACCCCCATCACTATCAATTGTGAGGAACATAATTATACTGGCTCGCCACTCATTCCAAAGGCAGTGGCTCAGCTCAAAAGCTATCGTTGTCCTGAAACCGTCTCAAGCCGAGTTTTTCCTTAGCATATTGCATCGATGTATTATTAAAATTATTTATAATTTACTTTGTGTTATTTTGGTATGTCAATGAGGCGCTTTACAATCAGACTCTTTACCTCACAATCAGACTATTTACCTCTTCGCCATTTATATGCGCTTTTTGAACCCTGCTAACACAAGATCAGCGTCGCATGGAAGAAACTCTTTAAGACGGAAAATCTTTTTTACATTGAATCACAGCGCCAATGATCACTTGGCCTATATTGACAGCCCAATTGGATTTCAATGAGTTAAAATTTTTTAGGCAACTAATTGGATAGACAAGCAGAGTCAAAAATACTAAAATTCAAAATATGCTGAAAGACCCTAAACAAATTAAAGAAACTAGAGCCTACACCTTGTTGGTTTGCGTGTATGTGACTCTCGTGGTTGTGCTGATTGCAACGGCTGGCCGTTTATCTTTTTTCAACGTCCCATTTATGGGGCAAGTATATTACGGAGCTCCTTATTATATTGTTCCTGGGATTTTTTTTATTGAAAACGTTCTGGCTGAAGTCTACGGTTACGAGCGTTCAAGAAGAGCTGTTCAACTTTCCATATTGTGCTCTTTTATCTATGGCGCCTATCTGCTTTTTACCGTGCTCTTGCCATCTCCTCCTCAATTTTCAAAAATAACCCAAGAATTCAACGATGTCTTTCGCACCTTTCCAAGACATTACTTGGCTTTTGTAGCTGCATGGTACTCAGGGAGCATCCTTAATGAGGTGTTGCTGGTTAAATTTAAAATCATGATGCAGGGACGGCACTTCATTTTGAGAGCTTTAACTAGCGTATTTTTTGGGGAACTGCTTTACCAAATTATAGGCTCATTGGTCTCGCGCTTAGGTACGCTAAGTTTATTAGAGATTGCTAAATACGATACTTTTTCATTTGTATCAAAGCTAGGATTTGAGATTTTATTAGCGCCATTTATTTTGGTTTTATGCAGATATTTGAAGCGATTAGAGCAGTTGGATGTTTACGATTATTCAACTAAATTCAATCCATTAAAGCTGACTATTGATCATGCTTAAAATTGGCCTTATTTTTAGTTATCACTTTCCTCAAGAAAGGCGGGCGCTTCTTTTGTCACAGATTGCAGCCTTTAGTCAAAACCGAAGTTTGGAGTGGTCTGCTGAGTTTGCTCAGGCACCGTTTGAAAAGCAGTATGATGTTTGGATCGTTGCTGATCGCTTTCAGTCTCAGCATCTATCTTGCCCCGCGCCGCGCTCAATCTTTTCTTTAAATGCAGGATATCATGATTTTGTTGCTGGATTCCCTGGCATTCAAGTGAAGCGCGCGATTCATCCTTTTGCTCCAATCAGGATGGCACGGTATGTTAGTTATTTTATTTTAGACGATATCATACAAAGCGCTCATTGGCTTGCTGAACAAAAGAGCAAGTCATGGAATGCTAGCTCTTTGCACGTCAACGAGAGACCAACCATTGGTATCTTAGGGCTTGGGATCTTTGGGTCAGCAATCGCAAAAGCACTTGTTACGCTTGGGTTTCACGTTGTTGGCTATCAAAGAAAAAAGGCTCATCCATTAGTCGATGTAACCGTATCCCTTACTTCTTTATTAGAGACATCTGATATTTTGATTAATGCGCTTCCAGACACTCCAGAAACTCAGCACATATTGAATAAAGATACTCTATCTTTGTTGCCAAAAAACAGCATGTTCATTAATGTAGGACGTGGCTCACAGGTTAGTGAAGCAGATTTATTAGCATTGATCGAGAAAAAGCATATTCGCAGAGCTGTTCTTGATGTCTTTGGAATAGAACCCCTGCCACAGGAACATCCCTTCTGGGAGTCAGATAGTATCTGCATAACACCTCATATTTCTGGAAAGTTTAACTTTATGGATGTGCTTCCAGATGTGTTAGAATTAATCCACAATGAATACCAAGGAACTACCAAGGATTAGACGATGAATGCATATTTGAATGATCTTACACACTTTTTTACACGATTCATGAAAATTTATCATGAAGAGATTGCGAAGAAAAAAGATACCCTCTACCACATTATAAAAATTGAAAATTCGCCACAAAGCTGTATTTATTTTCATGTTGCTTGTAAAAACATACAGTTAAAAATGCCACTATCAAAATTGATGCACTCCTCGCTTCTTCTAGGTTTTTCAAAACCAGACATTGCCATTATCACGCATTTAGGCACCAAGCATGAAGCAAAAGAAGCCATAAACTTTACAGTGAACTCCAGTGACCTTAATGAATTACACACAGTGATCACCTTCCAAGGGACTGACAATGGAACGATATACCGCAAAACCGCAGAAGAAATCATGTATGACGCAAAACTCCTGGTGCAATTTTCAAAAGAAGACTTGCGATCGATTATCTTTGCTGCTGCACAAGATCAGCATCGTATGGAAGAGACTCTTTAAGACGGAAAATCTTTTTTACATTGAATCACAGTGCCAATGATTACTTGGCTTGCATTCAGTGGTTTTAGTGTCAGAGGATGGTAAGTTTTGAGAAAAAGCGCCTCATTTTTGATGGCACACTCACGAAGGAGTAGTTGATCCTGAGATCGTACTAAAACAAAGGATCTGGTGGTCGGTGTTGTCTTTTTGGCATCGATAATCACTTTGTCTTCTACTGAGAAAAGAGGGCTCATGCTGTCATCGGCCACCAACATCGCAAAAATATCAGGATGGATTTCAAGGTCAATGGGAATGTACAGGCCAACCAAAGGCATGGCAGCTGTTTTTAAGTACTCAAGAATCTGTGCTTTTGACAAGACGGGCACACGTTCCCAGCCTTGATGGTCTGGCCTCATTCCCGTCATTAAGCCTGACTGACGCGGGGTTTCACCCGTCAACTCACTGACACTTAAAGTAAAATACCCCGCCAGTTTCTGAAGGGTTTCGATGGTGGGGTTGGGGGTTTTTCCATTCAAAATGCGATGGATCACTGGCTGCGGCACATTGGAGCGGCGAGAAAGTTCTCGTTCCCCCAATGTATTGCTGTCCATCAAAAATCTTAAATGTTCTGCGAGCTTCACTGACACTTCCTTTTTAAACCAGGCCGATCATAACAAACGATCCTTACTTCAGCCAATTAAAAAATTTAAGCTAAAGATATTGACATCATGTGAATCTAGTTAGTATCATCCTCAAATGATACTAGTTGGTATCAGTTTCGTCAAACCAAATGGAGAATCCCATGCCAGTCCGCGAACTCACCCAAAAAGGCGACCCGATGCTGAGAGCCAGGCTGCCCGGCACAGCGATGAATCTACTTCACAGCAAGGCGCGTGAGAATAAACGGCGGACTCAGGAGCAATTTATCAAAAGCATTGCAGATACTTTTAACAATCAGCATCAGTATGAAGCCAGCTTTTTAGAAATCATCCCCAATTTGAAGAAGATTTACGAGTAGTAAAAAACCCACCCACAACAAA